>NZ_CBAYMC010000033.1:0-23746 GCF_964826245.1 Armatimonas sp.
CCTTGTCATCACGGCTATTGACGCGCCCTGCATCCCCCGCAAGTAGTCGCTTGATCTCGTCTATATTCCCCGCGATCGCCGCCGCATGGATCGCGGGCAGCTCCTCTAACGTAAGGCGGGGTAGGGAGATCAGCCCCAGGGCGAATGTACGACGGTCCATTTTTCCGTTATACTACACCATGCTGCAAAAAGACGATAGCTGGCCCGACTTCCGTGGCCCCCGATTTGATGGACACAGTCCGGTGCTGGGCGTCCCCAAAGAGTGGAGTGAGACCAAAAATGTCCAGTGGAAAACTCCTCTTCCTGAGACGGGCTGGTCATCGCCCGTGGTTTGGGGCAAGCAAGTCTGGCTGACATGTGCGACCATGAACGGCAAAGAGCAATCCGCACTCTGCTTTGACCGTGATTCAGGGAAGCTCCTCAAAAAAATCGCCGTCTTCCGCAACGAGAAGCCGCAGTACGTTCCGCTCTCCAACAATACCTACGCCTCCCCTTCCCCCGTCATTGAGAAAGGCCGCGTCTTTATTCACTTTGGGACATTTGGCACCGCTTGCCTTGACACCAAGACCTATGAGACCCTCTGGACACGCCGGGATCTCAACTGCGAGCACTCGCAAGGCCCCGGTTCATCCCCGTTTCTCTTCGAGAACTCTCTGATCCTGACCTACGATGGCATGGATGTTCAGTATTTAATCGCCCTCGACAGCCGCACCGGAAAAACGCTCTGGAAGACAGAGCGCAACACGAGCTTTGGCACCGATGATGGAGAGCAAAAGAAGGCATTCACCACGCCGTATCTCTACACGCGAGGCAAGCGGCAAGAGCTCGTGAGCGTCGGGGCGCGAGCTGCGTGTGGCTACGATCCGAAAACCGGCAAAGAGCTTTGGCGGCTGCCGCACACAGGGTTCTCAAACGCCTCACGCCCGATCTTTGGCAAGGGCCTGCTCTTTCTCAACACAGGCTTCAATCGCCCTGAGCTCTGGGCAGTGAAAACAGACCGGCCCAGTGGCCCGACAGCCGAGGACATTGTCTGGCGCTTCAGCCGAGGCGTCCCGATTCTCAGCTCACCTGTGTTAGTCGGTGATCTTTTGTTTTTTGTCGCAGACTCAGACATGTTCACGTGCCTAGAAGTGGCAACAGGCAAAGAGGTCTTTAAGGAGCGGCTTGGGGGACGGTTTTATGCCTCGCCGGTCTATGCCCAAGGGCTGATCTATCTCTTCAATGAGCGTGGAAAAGCCTGGGTCGTCAGGCCCGGACGCACGCTTGAAATCGTCGCGCAGAACGAGCTGGAAGCGGGGTGCCATGCGTCCCCTGCCTTTGTCGGAAAGTCAATCTTTGTCCGAACCAGCAGCCATCTCTACTCGCTTGGCGTGGGGGCAACCGGCTGAGGAAGGGTTCGCGACGAGAGCAGTGCAACGGCGATTCGTAGGTCGTCGGCATAGGTGATCTTGGGATTGGGTACGGTGCTCTCTAGGAGATACACCCCCCGCCCCAGTCGCCGGATCAGGCTTGCATCGTCGGTGGCGACAAAGCCTTCCGTGCGGGCTGAGAGATGTGCCCGGCGTAGCAAGTCCGTCTGGAAGCCCTGAGGTGTCTCCACCGCCATGAGGTCTTTCCGATCCACGAGCTCCCCACTGCGGCGCATGAGGGTATCTGTCACGATGCGAACGACCGTCATGGCCTGATGAATCCGGGTCGCGCCGACGGCCTCGGCGACCAGCTCGGGTGTAATGCAGCAGCGGGCTGCATCGTGCACGAGAACGTACTCGGTGCTGATGGCATCAAGGCCGCGTCGGACACTTTCCTGGCGACTACTACCGCCTAACACAACAGCCTGAAGCTTATCCTTCGCATACTGCTCGCCAAGCTCCCAGAGCCTGTCGGAGTCGCCTTCACTGCCAACCAGCACGATTCGCGCAATCTCGTCGCACTGGGCAAAAGCCTCCAGAGTCCAAGCGAGAATAGGCTGCCCCAAAAGATCGGAAAAAATTTTATTCTGCTCGCCACCAAAGCGCTCCCCCCGCCCAGCGGCGGGGAGGAGTGCGGTCACGGCAGGCTGGACTCTCATGATGGTAAAGCAGTCGCTACGAGCGGTGTGTTCTCGTGGGTGTGCGTGGCCCTCGGGTGTAGGAGCGGATATTGCGATCGTAGTCCGCGCCGCCATCGTCCTCACGCATGTGAGCAAAGATCATCTTCCCTGCCGTGGTCTGGAGGAGCGAGGAGACAATGACATCGGCGGTCTCACCCAGCGCCTTTCGGCCCCCTTCGATCACGATCATCGTGCCATCGTCGAGATAGCCAATTCCCTGGTGCTGCTCGCGGCCTTCTTTGACAACCGCCACTCGCATCTCTTCACCCGGGAGCACGATCGGCTTGAGAGCGTTCGCTAGCTCATTGATGTTCAGAACAGGGACCCCCTGAAGCTCGGCGACTTTATTGAGATTGAAGTCATTGGTCACCAGCGAGCCATTGAGCGCTTTGGCCAGCTTGACAAGCCGCGAGTCCACTTCTTCTTTCTCGGGGGCCATCTTATCGTAGCTACGCACGACAAGAGTCAGCTCTTTTTGCATCTGGTTGAGAATGTCCAGCCCACGCCGTCCCCGAGCGCGCTTGAGGCCATCGGAGGAGTCTGCGATATGCTGAAGCTCATCAAGCACGAAGCCGGGGATATAGATCGTCCCCTCGACAAACCCTGCCCGCGCAATGTCCGCGATCCGACCATCAATGATGACATTGGTATCCAGAATCTTAAACGACACCACGGGAAGTGCTTCTTCCACGTCTTCTTTGGGCGCAGGGGGCATGTAAAAGTGTAGCTCTTCTCGCATCGAGAGCGCTGCCGCCGTGGTCAGATAGCTGAGGATCACTCCCGTCAGTAGAACAATCGCCACGGCCATCGGCGTGTTTCGGCTCAGTGCTTGAAAGATCACAACCGAGAGTGCCACGGTCAGGAAAATCCCGAGCGCTAAGCCTAGACCGATCGCAATTTTGTCGCGTGCGGACATCTTGCGCATCTGGTCACCAAGACTCTCGATCTTACGGAAGATAAAGCGTCCTAGCGCAAACCCAAAGATAATGCTAGAGAGGCCAAAGACAAGCCAGTAGATCCAGCGCTGATTATCTGCCAGTACATTCTGGGTTCGAAGATTGTCAAACACCAGATTGGACGCATACAAACCTACCCCAATTGCAAGCCCCGTTAAGATCGCCGTAAACGTCAAGCGCCAGATTTTATTGTTCATGTGTGTCTCTTCATTACTGTACGGATGACGGTGGCTTACCCGTTCCCGCCTTTAGCGAGACGGATGCGTGCTTGTGCGCGCTGCATGCTTGCCATGATCTCGGCGCGATCTGCGGTCTCGGTGCCGCTCATGAGCTCACGGGCACGGACAAGTGCGGCCTCTGCCCGGCTGACATCAATCTCGTCATCGAACTCTGCGGTGCTGGCAAGAACCGAGACTTTCGCCTTACCCACATCGAGAAATCCGCCCGCCACCACGAGCTGACGTGTCGTGCCATCGGCGAGGCGTACCACACACTCTCCCACTCCTAGCTCTGCTAGAAGGGGGGCATGTCCTGCCAGCACACCGAGGCTTCCCTCAATCGAGGGAACCTGCACCGATGAGACCTCACCCGAGAGCACTGTCTTTTCAGGGGTTACAATATCTAGTTGAAACGTCGCAGCCAAGTTTTCTTTTCCTCAAAATCTCTCAATGAGAGCAGACTTAACCAGCATTGTACCACTCATGCGAGAAGAATTTACCGACGAATGGTATGAATCTTGCCCTATAAACTACCGAGAATGAGTTTAGTGAGCGTCTCTACTTCCCTCCCTACGTCCCTCCCAAGTTCCCTACCAAGGATCGGCTTTATCTTCTCTACTGAAGTGGGCCTCAAAACGCAGTACCAGAACTGGCGTGACACCGTGTCGCGGCTCACGCCAAATCTCGACCCCGAGTGGATTGTCATTGACTGGTACCGCGCTCATGGCCTTCTGGAGCGGATTCCTTTCCTACCCGGTGGTCTCGTCGCCCGCATTCGCTCGCAGCAGCAGCTTCTGCAAGGATTTCACAAGCAGCGCTACGACGGTCTCTTGATTGGAGCTCCCGCGGTTGCCTACAGCCGTGCACGCCTCCTTGCCCGCCAGCCGTACTTTGTTGCCATTGACTGCACTCCTCGGCAGCTTTACAGTATGGGAGCACTCTACAACAAGCGGCCCAGCTCCATCGCGGCTTATGAGGGCTGGAAAGAGGCACAGCGGCGCGCGTTTTATCAGCGAGCCCGCCTTCTCTTCCCTTGGTCGCGCTGGGCGGCAGAGAGCATGGTCAACGACTACGGTGCGGATCCCGCCAACATCGACATTATCCCTCCAGGTATTGACCTAAGCCGCTGGCAAGCCCCCGAGCGTGTGCTGGATGATACGGTGCACTTGCTCTTTGTGGGGGGAGACTTTGTGCGCAAAGGCGGCGACTTGCTTCTCGAATGGGCGCAGAAAACAAGCAAGCGCAACTGGAAGCTCCATATCGTCACCCGAGACCCCGTGCCCCTGAGCCATCCGCAGGTGGAGGTCTACCGAGATCTCGGCCCGAACGACCCCGCTTTGGTGGCTCTCTACCAAAAGGCACATCTCTTTGTCCTACCCACACGCGGGGACTGCTACTCGCTGGCAGGGATGGAAGCGCTCGCGTCCGGCCTGCCGGTTCTTCTGGGGCAGGTGGGCGGGACGGGCGACATTATTCGCGACGGAGAGACGGGCTATCTCTTGCCTCCTGGGGATAGCTTTGCCCTCACGGATCGCCTGGAGTTTCTGCTGAGCAGCCCGGAGCGCCTGCTTCCGATGGGAGTCGCGGCCCGTCACGATGCCGAGCAGCGCTACGATGCGACAAAAAATGTCGGGCGCATCCTCGCACGAATCCAGCAGTCTCTCGCCACAACTCTCTAGAGCCGGTAGAATAGGGGCCGTGAAGCGTCCCGATACCCTGGCAAATGAGATAGAGAAACTTTTAGGCAGGGCGTCCAGCGATGCGCTTATTGGGGCCTCGGGCATTGACGATGACCCGCTTCTGACCCGCTGGGTGACTCGGATTGGCAGAGAAGTCGCCGCCCACTCGGATCGCCTTGATGCCAAGCCAGAGTTTATTGTTCTGGGCAGCGATGTCGCCAACGCCCTCACCCTGCCTGGCAGTAAAGTTCTCGTCACGCGCGGTCTGCTGGATGAAGTGACCAGCGACGATGAGCTTGCGGGAGTGCTCGCCCATGAGTGTGGCCACGTCGCCAAGCGGCATGCGTGGCAGCAGCTCCAAAACAATGCCATCTTTGCGCTCCTTCTCAACCTAGCGCGGCCCAAGAGCGTGGTTCTGCGTCAGAGTGCTGTGGTGCTGAACTTACTTCGCGCCCTAGCCCAGAGCCGTGACAACGAGTACCAGGCCGACGATGTCGGCCTGCAGTTTGCCACCGCAGCAGGCTATGCCCCTGCGGGCCTTCTTCATTTTATTCAGACCATGGCCAGTGGCCCGATGGCCAAGTGGGAAGAGTACTTCGCCACCCACCCGCCGGGAGCCAAGCGCAACCAGCGAGGGAGGGAGCAGTCCGTCGTTCGAGAAGCAGATGCGGATAGCCGTGCCGCTGTCGCCGCCGGTTTTGACCGCCGTGGGCTCTCCGGGCTTGCGGAGCTCGTGCGCCAGGGCAGACGCGATCCTCTGGCACTGGCCCCACCGCCACCATCCTCAACCTACTTGCGTGAGGAGCGCCGCTCCCTTGCCGAGGCCACCTCAGGGCAGCAAAAGCGCCTGCTGGCAACCTACAAGCCGCTGGTTACCAGCAGCACGCTCCAGCAGCTCTTGCTTTTAACAGCACAGAGCCAGGATATTCGCTTTATTGCCCTCTCCACCCATGCCTACTTGCTCCAGTTTCATATTCAGGATGTCTATGCACGCTCCGTGCGGCTCCTGCGCCTCGCGGTACCGGTCTGGGAGGATCTCGTGCCAGAAAATCGTGACGGCGATACGTCCGATCAAGCCCGTGGCCGTGCAGAAGTGCAAGAAGCCGTCCGTCGTCTGGCAGGGACGCCAGAGCCGCTTCAAAAGGCCAGCAAAGCGGCGCTCCTGGCTCTTTCGGACTTGCACCTGGGACGATTCTACAAGCTCGATTCCGGAGCGCAGTGGACCCGGATTGCCGCCATTGAAGGGCTGATTCGCTATGCGGAGAGTGAGCTCTCGCGCGCCGATAAAGCGGCAGGAATCGGGTGGCGCTATCTGGCCCTGGCCCGTATCCGCCGCTACCAGCGCCGCCTAGATCTCCTGGTTCCTGAAAGTGACTTAGCCTGTCGTGCTCTCTGGCAGGAGCTCCTTGAGGCGCGGCTCGGCCAAGCCGTTACGGGCGAGGGGCCAACTGGGGCTGCCAGTATCCGAGCCGCGCTCGCCACACAGCGCCAAGTCTCGGAAATCATGGTCGCAGCAGAACGCGGGAGCCCGCTCTGGGCAGATAGGGTGGCACAAAACCAGGGAATACCTGAAAATATCGCAACCGTCCTGCGTCTCTTGACGCTGGACATAGAACGAGAACTCGCCGCAAGATCGTCTTTGCGGTAAAAGGAATAGGATGCAGAAGCTGCGCTGGGTACTTTGGGTGATGATCGGAATCGGGGCACTGGCAGGGATCTACGGGGCCGCGCTACGCTACTCTGCGGAGTCAAAAAACCGGACGGTAGAGCTCGCCATAGACATGGCAGAGCTTCAGAAACTCGCGACCTCTGAAGGCAAGCCACTCCAGGCAATACTCCAGCGCTTTAAAGAAGCAGGGGTAACGTCCGTGGCAATCACCGAAGACACGCTGGGCTCCCTTGAGGAAAGCCGTCGGGTTGAGGTTCTGCCGACTGCTATCAACCATACCACTTATTTGATAGCCCACCTGCGCAACTTTGATCGCATTGTCGCTGCCCTACAAAACCGTACCCACCTCGGCAGTCAGATTAGCCTTCCGCCTGGGATTAGCAACACAAACCCCATGGATGCCGGGATGAGTATCCCACAGACCTTCCAGAGCCTTAAACCCCTGGGCGTGGGCCTTGACTCTAGCCTGATCAATGCGGCACGCGAAGCGAAACTGGGAGTGGTAGGCCGGGTGATCAACAACATCAACCCAACCGAGGAGAGCGTCCGCTGGACACTCCTCCAGCTAGAGAAGCAGCATGTTCCCACCGTCATTTTCGCGGGTGACGATGTCCTCGGCTACGACAGCCAGGTAAAAACCACCGCGAATGCGCTTCGCACGCAGGAGCTTAACTACGGTACGGTAGAGTTTTCGAAGATGAAAGGCGATGCGGAGCTGCACCGCCTCACGGCAGACCGAACGATCCGTGTCCACACCATCCTCGGCTCCGAGATGGCCCATGTCACGATCCCCGATAGTGTCCAGCGATTCTCCCTTGCCGCCCGTGAGCGCAATATCAGACTGCTCTATATTCGCCTCTTTTTAGAAAAATCTCACCCCCTCGACGAAAACACTCGCTACATCGAGCAGATCGCCACGGCGGTTCGGCGTGGTGGTTTCAAGCTGGGAGCTGCCCATCCCTATACTCAAGCGAGTGTTCCCTTCGGGGCACATGGCATGATCGGTCTGGGGCTCGTCGCAGCCTTACTGCTTCTTGTGGATTCGCTCGCAGGTGTTCTTTCGCAGCCTTTGGATCGTGTGTCGGTGCTTGTCTTTGTCGTGGCACTCTTGCTGATCCCGCTGGCGGTGGTTTCGCCGAAGCTCGCCGCACTCGCCGCCGCGATTCTCTTTGCAAGCCTTGCGGTAGTTCAGCGCGACTTACTCTCTCCCCTACCCGACGGAGAGCCACCGCTTCACGTGATACTTCAGCGCTTGGCGCGCGTGTTAGGTTACACCAGTCTTGGCATCATTGCGGTGGTCGGGCTGCTCACGGATCGGGTGTTTCTGGTCAAGGCTGATGCGTTCGTGGGGATCAAGGCGGCGCTCTATCTACCGCTTCTGATCGCAACTCTCGCCTGGGCCGTGGAGCTCCGGGCGAGCTCCCCTAGGGAACTCTGGAGCAAGGTTCGCCTGCAAGTGCAGCGGCTCGCACGGCTTTTCCAAGAGCCGATTCTTCTCTGGCAAGTGGTGGCAGGTCTGGGCGCACTGGCTGTCCTGGCGATGCTCTGGCTGCGCTCGGGCAACGATGGTGCAGCGGTAGTGAGCGGCTTTGAGCTGCGCTTCCGGGATATTCTCGATGCCACTCTGCCGGTTCGCCCTCGGTTCAAGGCGACTCTCTTTGCCGCGTTGATGCTGGGGATGTACTATTGTGGACGCAAGGAGTGGCGCTGGGGAGTGCCGCTGTTCTTGCTCGGTGTCATCGGTGTCACGGACTATCTCAACACGTTCTGCCACCTCCATATCCCCCTACTGGTGAGCGTGATCCGAGACTTTCTTGGGACACTGATAGGAGTTGCTTTGGGAGCCGTGGCGATTCTCGTGATCGAGGCACGCGGGAAGCGGGTGAGCCATGTGGGAGACAGCGAGTGAAGATCGCGGCTCTAGGCTACTACGGCTTCGATAACCTTGGAGACGAGGCGGTGCTAGCCGGTATCCGAACGTCGCTCAAAGGCGCATTCCCGGCGGCATCCCAGCTCGTCCTGACCCACGATGCCGCCGCGACCGCGTCTCTGCATCCGGGTGTGCAGACTGCCAATCGCTGGCGCTGGCGGGAGGCTCTTACGGCGCTTCAGGGAACAGACTTATTTGTTTTTGGTGGGGGAAGTCTCCTGCAAGACGCGACCAGTGCCCGCTCCGTGCTGTGGTATGCGCTCATGGCGCTCCTAGCCCGCAAGAAAGCCAAGCGCGTGCTCTGGTGGGGGCAGGGAATTGGGCCGCTCAACGCGCCGCTCTCCCAGATGCTCGTGCGTGTGATTGGCAACCAGGCCGATGCCATCACGGTGCGCGACGAGAAAAGTGCACAGCTTTTGAAGGAAATCGGCGTCCGGCGGTCTATAGAAGTAGTGGCCGACCCTGCATTCGCTCTTAATCCCTCGTCTGTGTCTCACCTGTCCCAGCCGTCGGGAACGCTCGTGGCGCTACGGCACTGGCCGGGTGTCTCCCCCGAGACTCTGGCGCGGGCCACGGCTTCCCCGACAACGCTGGCAATTCCGATGCACCTACCCGATGATCTTATGGCGCACGCCGATCTCCCCAGCTTTGACTGGCGACGCGAGCAAGCCTCGGTCGAGGATGTTTTGGGGCGCTTTGCCGTTGCAGAGCTGACCGTGGCGATGCGGCTCCACGCTCTGATCTTCTCGGCCCGCTGCGCCACGCCGTTTGTCGCCCTCTCTTACGACCCTAAAGTGGCCGCTCTAGCCAAGGCTGCGGGACAAGACGATGCCCTGCTCTCCGCCGCGGAGGCCACCCCTGAGAGCCTGCGCGAGACAATGCAGCGGGTTCGAGAGACCAGCGCCACGCGCCGAGAGAGTCTCCATGCCTTTGCTCAGGCAGAGCGGGTTCGGGCACAGCGCCCCGCCGCGATCGCCAAAGAGTGGTTTCCATGAGCACGTTTGTCACGCGCTCTCTCATTCTCGCCGTGCTTCCTCTTGTGGGGGGGCTCGCTTGGGCTCAGGAAACGGATCTCAAGCAGACCACGGAGACCAAGCAAACGACAGAAACCGAAACCAAGCAAGAGACTGAGAAAAAAGAAGAGAAGAAGAAGCGTGATCAGTTTCGACTGAACTCCACCCAGATGGGCGGTGGGCTAGGCGGCGGCACGCGGGACGGTAAGACCTTCCCTGAGCGCCTGATCGGGCCACTGGGGAAGGATCTCAATGCCTATGGCAACTGGGTTCTGACACTGCGTAGCAACCAGGTCTCGGGCAGTGCGTCGGCCAAGCAGTGGTTTAATTTTCAGAACAACAACCAGTTCTTCAACACCACCAGCCTCGGGCCGTTTCAGCAGCAGCTCGACATGACCCTGATGGGCAGTGTTTTCAACGCGGTTCGGGTCAATACCAGCCTCACCAACAACCGGGTTGCGGCACAGACCAGCCTCGCGCAGCTGCTGGGATTTGAGTACGAGAGTGCTGATAAGCGCACGAAAGCGGCTTTTGGGGATGTCAATGCCAACCTGCCCGGCAACGAGCTGGTGACTTTCTCACGGCGTCTGGTGGGCGTCCAGTACGACAGGCAGCTCGGTGGTAATCGCTCACTCTCGACCGTGGCCTCGATCACACGGGCTCTCACACGCCGGGGTAGTTTTCAGGGCAACGGAACGACGGGGCCGTACTATCTCAACGCCTCCCAGATTATCCCTGGCTCGGAGAAGCTCTATCTCAATGGTCAGCTCCTGGTCTCCTACGAGGACTACGAGCTCGATAATATCCTCGGCACTGTGCGGATGAAGAAGAGCCGGATTCTGAACCGCGAGGACACGATCGAGTTCACCTACGAAGCACAGAACTTTAACACGTCTGCGGGGATACTGACCGGTATGCGCTTTGAGTCCCCCACTGCCATTGGGCCAAATGGACGAATGGGAGTCACACTTCTGCGCCAGACCGCCAACAGTGCGGGGAGAGCCAACCGGCCCGTGACCCAGTACTTTCCAGTCTCCAGTGATCTCACCTCGCGCTATAGCCTGCCCTCCCCGATTCAGGCCAACACGCCCGTGGAGGTGCGCTATCAGGAGCGCCTGCTGACCGAGGGAGTCAATGCGGACTATATTGTCAACCGCGACCTCAACTTTATCCAGCTCCGTCGCTCCCTGCCTGCTGACACCGCGCTTCTGGGAATCTCGTCGCTCTCGGTGAACTACACCCCCGTGCCCCAGCAGGGAGTCGGAGGAGATCGGCAAGTGCTTGGGCTCGATACCCAGTTCTCTCCGGTGGCGGGCTCACGGTTCAATGTTCAGTTTGGGCAGAGCCAGGGAATCACCAAGCAAGCCTCAGGTAATGGCCTGATCATCAATGGGAGCTTTGGGCCGGGTGATGCCCCTGTCGCGATGGAGACTCCCACCTTTGGGAGTAAGGCTCTTGAGCGAACGGCCACCGCTCCCGTTGCTGGCGCAGGCGAGCGCTTCAAGCCGACCTGGAGCGGCACTGTGGGCTTTCGTAACATTGATCCGGGCTTTTCCAGCATCGAGTCCACGGCAGCGGCGCTGCTGCGTGCGGAGAAAGGCATACGCGGAAGCTTTAACTACTCTCCCACGCGCAATCTTGCCTACGATATTACCGTCAATGACTCGACCATCACGCAGAACAACACCACCACGACCGGAACCACGACAACACCAACCACCTCGGCGACAACGTCGTTCAAGAACCAGACCCTGAACTTTGGCGCGGGCTGGACTCCTAATACGGGCCAGCGCCTACCGCGTGTCCGATTCACCCACGCCGGAACCACTCAGGGGAGCGGCACGAATGCGGCCAACTTTATCAGCGATCAGCTCGCCGCCACCTACGATCTGCCCAAGGGAAGCGTCGAGGCAAGTTTATTCCGCTCCCAGTCTAAAGGACGCAGTATCTTCGCCAATGGGTACACCAACACGGTGGGGACGGGCAGCTCGGGTAGCTCTGGGGGGCTTTTGGGTGGCTTCCGGGATGGGACAAACACCCAGACCACCACGAACTCGTCATCGGACAGTGCCCAAGTGCGCCTGAACCTCGCCCCGCGCCCCAACCTGACCTTCGCAACCAGTATCGGCCTCACCAGCAATAACTCTGGCGGCGGGAAGTTCTCGGGCCGGGACACGTCGTTCTCGACCACGTACTCGCCCGTGCCGGAGAAAGTCCAGCTTCAGTTCGACCTGACCGACACGACCAACGGCCAGAATCTCTCCGGGTTCTATAACAACAATAATAGCAACACTCTAGGGGGCTCGTCCACGGGCCAGCGTACCCGCTCAGAGAACTTCCGCCTCTCGCTCACGCCTAACCAGCGCCTGCGGATTGAGGGCGGCTACATCAACCAGCTCTCACTCATCCCCGGCTTCGACAATACCCAGAGCGCAACTACCGACATTTCGATGGACTACGGGCTGAGCGAGAAAATCAAGGTTCTGGGGCAGTGGAGCAAGCAAGGAACAAGCTATGTCGGTAATGCGAGCGACTCAGACAACCAGAACTATATCTTACAGACAACCGCCGGGCCGTTCAAGCGCATGAACTTTATCGCCAGCGCGTCCCGGATGAACTTCGGCTCGACCCTGAGTAGCCAGAGTAGTGGCACCGGCCTTGGCACCATCGGCAGTGGGCTTGGTGGTGGGCTTGGTGGTGGGCTTGGCTCGGGAGGGTTGACCAGTGGCTTTGGGCAGCAGGGACTGACCAACACGTTTGTCCTACGGAGCACGTACGCCGTCAGCTTTACCCAGCGCGGCAAGGACAAGAGTGCCCCTGGCCGCGAGACCCCTCTGCTTCCGTTTCTGGAGTGGCGCATCCTCAACGCCTCCAGCCCCGAGAGTACGGGAACGAATCCCGGCACGGGCAGTGGAAGTGGAACAGGCGGCGGGACGTCGGCGTTTCACAACGCGCTCAACTACCGCAACAACGAAGTCCGCCTTGGCACGGAGTGGGGCGTGAGCAGCCTGCTCTCTGCCTCATTCGATATCCGCTTTATCCAGATGACGGACCGCGATGCCCCAGCCTTCTCCTACCGCGCCCGAACCCTCAACTTCGATCTCCGGGCCCGGTTCAACTAGACCACCAGCACGACTTTACCGAGCTTGCCCGGCTGCATTACCGCTACTTGTGCTGCCGCTGCTTCCGTAAGTGGGAACGTGCTTCCCACGACGGGACGTAGGGTGCCGTTCTCTAAGCCCGCGTAGAGCGCGGCATGGATTCCGGCGAGCTCGTCTGGGGGGACATTGAAGAGAGTCATGCCTAAGATCGCCGCGTCCCGGCTCATGGTCTCCCGTGGGTTGATCTCGATACTGCCGCGATTGCCGATCACCACCACGCGCCCAAAGCGGTTCAGCGCGGTGAGGTCACGGGCGAGATTGACATTGGCTAGCATCTCTAAGATCACATCGAAGCTCTGGTTCTCTAAATACCCTTCTTGCGTGTGATCTAGCGCCGTATGGGCGCCCTCGCGCAAGATCAGCTCACGCCCTTCCGCAGTACTTGCCGTGCCCGTGACCTGCATTCCCAGAGACCGTGCGAGCTGACAGGTCGCGATCCCCACGCCCCCGGATGCCCCGTGTACCAACACGCGCTCCCCGGCTCTTGTCTGCGCCCGCCCGATCAGCGCACGGTAGGCAGTCGCATACGGCACATTGATCCCCGCCGCCTGCTCAAACGAGAGGGAGTTGGGCAGAGGGAAGGTCAGGGCAGCCTCGGCGAGACACTTTTCCGCATAAGCACCGGTCTTAACTCCTGCGGCATAGACCCGCTGGCCGACAAAGAGAGCGGTCACCCCCTCGCCCACGGCCTCGATCACTCCCGCTGGATCGAGCCCTGGCGTGAATGGCAACGGACGTGGCCCGTAGGTGCCCGAGCGGATGTAGGTGTCCACCGGATTGACCCCGCTGGCCTTCACCGCGATCAGCACCTCGCCCGGCCCCGGCATGGGATCGTCCACGGTGTCGAGCTGGAGCACCTCCGGCCCACCAAACTGATGAAAACGTATTGCTTGCATGTACCCTCCTCCCCCCAGCCCCCTCCTCCCAATCCTGGGAGGCAGGATTGGAAGAGGGGGAGTCCGAGGGGGTTTTCTGGCTCCCCTCCCCCTGCCCTGCCTCCGCAGGGTTGGGAGGAGGGGTAGGGGGAGGAGGGAGCCTACTTAATCAGTCCCCAGCCCATCATACGACCCAAAATATCGTGGATGACCTTGGCGGGAGAGCCCATCGCGTCCACACGCTCGATCTTCTCCGGCGCGTAGAAGTTGAGCACCGGGCGTGTCTCGTCGGTGTAGACCTGCCAGCGGTGGCGGATCACGTCTTCGGAGGCATCATCAAAGCGGTTCTCGCGCAGGGCACGGCGGCGCAGGCGGGCCATCATCTCGGCCTCATCGGTGCAAACTAGGTGAAAGACTCGCTCTACCTGGATATGCTCCTCCATGATCCTGGCCTGCTCCAGGTTACGCGGAATCCCATCAAGAATCAGCAGATCGGAGTCCGGGCGGTAGCGGTGTGTGTCCACTTGGGCATTGCAGGTAACTTTCCAGAGCTTGACCGTGGCATCGTCGGGTACCAATTCCCCGCGCGAAGAATAGTCCGCGAAGATCTTCCCTAGCTCCGTAGAGAGGTCAATGGTGCGAAAGACATCGCCGCAGGCCATGTGAAAGAAGCCCGGAACGGCCCCCAGAACTTTTCCAATCGTGCCCTTCCCGGAGCCAGGACGACCAAAAAGCAAGATCGTACGATAGCGTTGTGACATAACGAGACATTTTACCGCCAATAAACAAAACAAGCCTGACCATCGGCCAGGCTTGTCTTCCACTAGAGTACTAAGCTTAGTAGATATTCAGCAGACGGTAGCGGATATTGGGACGCGTGTGGTTGACGATCGTTCCAGGCGTTGCCGTGGCGACACCATTCTCGTTCACAAGAGTAATACCATCTTCAACAGGAACACCACCAACGACCGGCGCAACCTCAAAGAGCTGACCTAGAGTCAGATTCTTCGCATGACCATCTAGGAAAACAAGATTTAGGCGTCCCTGGATAGGAACGGGCATGCCTTGCATGTTAAATGTCTGCTCGGTATTGTGCCGACCCTGTGCCAGAAGTCCAGGCTGAGAGAAGCCCGCTGCAGTTGCGGTAAGGCGTGGGTCAAATGCCATCATCGCCCACCCTGAAGCGGCGGCCACGTTGGGAACGAATCCTGTCTCACCAATAATAATTGTGTCCGCAGGCTTTTGGATCGAGGCGAGTGCAAAGCCTGGAGCATTATCCAAGCTCGATGCCCCGTTTCCATTGTCTGCTTGTAGTGCATAGCTCCAGCCATAGCCGCCCTTATCGTTCTGCCCAACAACAAGACCCGTCTGGCCACTGTTAGGACACGTGAAGTTGTTATTTGTGTTTGCAACCCAGGGGCGCTGGGAGATATTGGGGCAGGTGAAGACTTGCTGGTTCTTAACATAGGGAAATATCTGCCACTGCCAGCGCCCACGGCACTGGGCATTGTAGCCCGCCACGGGGAGAAGCTCATCGTAGTCTTGAGAGTACTGGATCACACCAAGAGCAAGCTGTTTTGTGTTAGAAAGGCAAGCAATCGAGCGAGCCTTATCACGTGCTTGGGCAAAAACGGGGAAAAGGATAGCGGCGAGAATCGCGATGATCGCGATGACGACCAGAAGTTCGATCAGAGTGAATGCTTTGCGTTGCATTGAAATTTACCTCAACCATTAAGGATTAGCTTCCCCACATAGGAAGTTATCGGAACTATACCATTTTCGTTTTGTAAGTGCCACTTCTTTTCTGCCGCCGGTTAACAACCAGCGTCTGCAGTGGCACTGCGTGCCGCAAATCCCGTGCCTACCCCCTACCCCCCGCCCGGCGGGGGAATTCCGGTAGCCCGGCACGGGCTTTCTGGCGGAACGCCACGGGACGCCCCATTTCATGGGGCGGCGTTAAGTCATGGGGCGGCATTAAGATTTGGGCGCGACCGCTCGCTCTAGAATTGCAAGCGCAGTGTCAAAGTTCTGATCTGCTAAGTCGAGAACGAGGCCGTCCCAGCGTATCGGAGCTTCGGGATCGGCGAGCTTCTTGAGCTCGTTGCGGAGCACTCCCGTGAACTGCTCGGGCTCATCGAATCCGGCAAACTCGCTGGCCTCCCCAAACGCACCCGGCTGGGCGAGAATCTGGGTGTAGGAAATGACGGTGAGGGCGGGGCGTGCGCCTGCGGTCAGCGATCCGCCTGATGTGGGAAACTTGCCCGTCCATTTTTCCCAGCGCGCGGGCTGGCTCCCGGACAAAACAGACGCCGCCGGGAGCTTGGCCTGCACTAGGGCTGTATCCAGGCGCTTGATAAATGCCTCGCTGCGTGCTGTTGTGCGCTTTGTCCAAGCACCGCGAGGGCCTGCCGGGTTGAGCATGTCCATGAAATTAAAGCCGGAAAGCTCCGCCGCATCGGACTTTTGGTCTTTGGTGAAGGCGACACGCTCGCGACTATTGGCTCCACCTTGCCAGAAGAACATCATCCCATCGCTCATGCCACCCCCTTGGACGCTACGATAGCCCGGCGCTGCGAGGCGCTCCAGAGCGTAGCCCGTGACACCAGGAAGCGCCAGAAGTCGCTTCACCCGCGCCACAAACCCAGTCACATCAGCTCCTTCAGGCGTGAGATAGTCAGCCCCAATCATTCGTGTCATGGTAGGAGCGAGCTGCGGTGGTATGCTACTCATCAGCTTCTGGCTCTCCGGGGAGGCTAGCCACTCGGTGAGCGACTGCCCTGCCCAGGACTTATCCCGTGGTGCTTCTGGGGTAAGGGGCTCCAGCGGGGCGAGCACGGCGACCACACCGATTTTTCCCCTTGCCACCGTTCCCAGAGTCGCCAGCGCGGCCTCACCAAGCACGGGAACCACCACGCGAAGCTCGGTGAGGCCACGCGCCACGGCAGAGTCCACGAGCTTTTTTGCGCCAGCTTCGTCCGCCGGGAGCGGCACAGCAGCGACGCGTTGCTTGATGCTCTCGGGCAGCGCCACGGAAGCGGGCGGGGTGGGAACAGGCAGGTCGGGGTGGATCTCATTGGCATCGGAGCTTGCCAGAGTCGCCACAGCTCCCAGTGAGGGTGCGACGAGCTCCGCCACCAAGTCTTGACTACAGCGAACCTGGCTGAGAGGCTGAGGCTCGCTCTTATTGATGCCAGGGACACCCTCTGGGATAGAGGCAATGGCTCCTGAGAACATCTTGTAGCGGTCTTCCATCCTCGTTCGCAGATCCGGCGGCAGCTCACCCACCGCCAGCATGTTGTTATCTCCCGCAGGCTTTGCCTCCGCAATCTGCCAGAGACGGGCACCAAGCTCCGCTCCCCGACCGCGCGGAATGCCACTGAGAACTCTCTGCCGGATGAGCCGCGCCTTGGCATCCATCGCCTTGCGCTCCGCACTCTTCTGGTCCTGCATCATCCCGGAGATCGGCCCCATCATCGCCGTCATGGGATTCTCGGCCTTCTTGATCGCGACTTCCTCGGTCAGTAAATACACCGACTCACGATCATCACTGATGCGCCGAACGGCTCCTCCCACCGCCCAGCAGAGTGCCTGAACCAGATCGCCTGCCCGTGCCGTGGTGCCACGTGCGCTCACTTTAAGCTTACCGACACGCTGATCGGCAAAGAGCGACACTTGCGTCACCGTGGCGATGCGAGTCACCAGCTCGTCTACCGTGGTCACGCCCATCAGCGAGACGCTTGCGTTCATGGCTCCTGTATCGGTGTTGAGGTCAGTTGGTTTCTTACGTGCCGGGACTCCCTTCTGATTCTGCCCCCCGCCCATTGCCATCAGCATCGCCAGCGGATTGGCCTGCTTTCCGCCTTTAAGCGCCAGACTGCGAACCTCACCGGTCTGCTCCTCCATCCCACTGGCAATCCGCATGCTCATCCGTGCGCCCTGGCCACCCGCCCCAGTCTCGGGGAAGCTGGGGGCGATATTGAGCGCACGGGTCAGGCGCAGGCGGAACTGGTTCTGGTCACTCTGAGGGATCACCGGAGCCGGATCGAGAGGCCCCGCTTGCGGGATATTGGGCTTCCGATCGAACCGAAACGGCATGGTGCGGCGCATCAGTGGCTGGAGAAGCGTTTTTTGCTGGTTGTCAAGGCTTGCAAGTGGCAAGCCCGACGACGACGAGGCTTGCTGCAGCTGGTTGGGAGTAAGGCTTGCCAGGAGCGGTAGCAAGCGGCTCCCCCCCATCATGCCTCCCATCGCCATCCCCTCTTGGATCATGTCGGCAAAATCCACGCCACCAAAGGGACTGTCACTCTTGGACTTGTCGGGCAGCAGGAGCGGGGCAAGGACACTGACTCCGCCAACACGCACCACCTGCGCCCCAAATTGTGCGGCAATGGCAGTAGGGTTCCAGCCTTCACGTGGCGGCGTCCCGAGTGGGGTGAGCTGCGGCTTTTTCTGCCCCATCAGCTCCGCAAAATCGGGCATCCCTCCGCCCATCGCGCCAAAGAGCCCGCCCATTCCACCCCCAAAGAAATCCAGGGCAGTAGGGGCCGTCACTTGCTTGTACTTCTCCGCCCCGATAATCAGCAGAGGCCCACGCGCCGCGACGCTCCAGTAGAGATTCGGCACCACGGAGACGAGCGAGTTATTGGCAGTGGCCTGCGGAGCCGCAATGGCCGGAGGCGCTTGAAGTAAGATTCCCATACTCACTAGGATACCTGAGCCTAGCCGAAGGTTGCAATTTACTGATGCTGGTGCAAATCGTCGGGCTAGCCTGCACGATTTCCGTCCACCATAGAAAGGCTCTGGTACTTGGGGCGTGGGGCGTGGGCGAGGACTCGGGTTAGCTCGGCCTCAGGCAAGGCAAGCGTGCCGGTGGCGCTGCCGTCGGCTTCGATGGTGTCTAGGCGCACGGGGACGAGTGCGCCGTAGAGGGCGAGAGGGCCAGCAAACTTCACTTTGATGTAGTTAGGCGTGAATCCCGTCAGCGTCCCGCCTTCCGGGTGCTCGACGAGGACTTGGACGGTCTGGCCCTGATAGCGCTCAGTGAAGGCGCGGTTGGTCTCGTCCACGACGGCTTGTAGCTCGGCGTGGCGGCGCTTTTTATCGTCGTCGCTCACGTCATCTTTTAGAGTGGCGGCGTAGGTCTTGTCACGGGGCGAGTAGCGGAAGCAGTGGGTTTTCTGAAACGCCACCTCGCGGGCAAACGCCAGCGTGTTCTGGTGTAGCGCCTCGGTCTCTCCGGGGTAGCCGACAATAAGATCCGTGGTGATCGCCACATCCGGCACCGCAGTACGCAGTTTTTGCACTAAGTCCTTGTAGAACGCCGCATCGTAGGGCCGGTTCATCGCCGCTAGTATGGTGTCGTCGCCGCTCTGGCAGGAGAGGTGCAGGTGCGGGCAGAGATTGGGGTGGCTGGCAAACGCGGTGATGAGGGCATCGCTCACCTCGATAGGCTGGATGGAGCTCAGGCGAACACGGGCGATTCCGGGGACATCGGCCACTTTCAGAAGTAGCTCCGCCAGATCTGGGCCGCCGGAGCCAGTCGCTTCCCCGTAGGCCCCCACACAGACTCCCGTGACAATAATCTCACGCGTCCCCATAGCCGCCAAGCCTTCGGCCTCGGCGAGAATCTCTTGCCAGGGACGGGAGACCTTGACTTTTCGGGTGTAGGGGATCTGGCAAAAGCCGCAGAAGTGTGTGCAGCCATCTTGGACTTTGAGCGTGGCGCGGGTGCGGCGCTCACGGGCGGGCAAAACGGTGGCAGGCGACGACGAGTAGCTCAGGACTTCGGGGGCGTGCTCGATCACTTTCTCGTAGACCCGCATTTTATCTTCGTTATCTATGAGCAGGGTCGCGCCCTCGACCCACTCGCCATGATCTAGCACTTGCTGGCTATGACAGCCCGTCATCACCACGATGGCATTGGGATTGGTTCGGCTCGCCTTGCGGGCTAGGTAGCGCGATTTTTTGTCGGCTGCCGCTGTCACCGAGCAGGAGTTGATCACATAGACATCGGCAGGCGCATCAAAATCGGTGAGCAAGAAGCCCGCATTCGCGAAGTCTTCGGCAATTTTCTCGGTCTCGTACTGGTTGACTTTACAGCCAAGGGTGGTGAGGGCAGCAACGGGCATAGCGCCTCCATTATACCCTTTGGAAAATAGGGTAAAGTAAGCGCATGACCCCTTCGATCAATGCCCACATCCATCTTCCCCCCAACTACTCCGCGTTTACGTCGGTAGACCAAGCCATCGCGCTTGCCAAAGAGCAAGGGATCACGGTCTTGGGTGCGAGCAACTACTACGACTGGAGTGTCTATGAGGCGTTCGCCCAGAAGGCCACGGCGCAGGGCATCTTTCCGCTCTTTGGCCTGGAGGTGATCTGCCTGGTGCCCGAGCTTCAGGCGCAGAACGTCAAGATCAACGACCCCGGCAACCCTGGCAAGTTCTATCTCTGCGGCAAGGGGCTCACTAAGTTTTCTCCCCTCTCCGATGACGCCGAGGCGCTCTTGTCTACCATTCGGCGCAGTGATTCCGAGCGCATGGCCCAAGTCGTGACAAAGCTCTCCGATCTTCTCGGGGCTTCCCTGACAGCCGAGCAGCTCAAGACCGAGCTTGCCCAGCGCCACGGCTGCGATGTCGAGACGGTCTATCTCCAGGAGCGCCATGTCGCGCAAGCCTTCGCCGACACCCTGGGCCTCGACCCGAACGCGGTTCGTTCGCAGTGGATGAAGGCAGGAAAGCCGGGGTATGTGGAGGAGACTTTTGTCGGGTTTGACCATGCCTACCGCCTGATCCTGGCACTGGGAGGCATTCCGTGCTACCCCACCCTCGCGGATGGAACGAGCCCGATCTGTGGCTTTGAGGAGCCCGTGGAGAGCTTGATTGCAGCGCTAAAAGCTCATGGAATCTACGCCGCGGAGGTGATCCCTACCCGCAACACGCCGGAAGTCTTAACGCGCTATGTGACGGCAATGCGCGAGGCGGGTCTGATTGTGACGGCGGGAACGGAGCACAACACGCCTGCGCTGGATCCGCTGGTGCCCACCTGCCTGGGAGGCACCCCGATCCCAGAGGCACTTCAAGCGATCTTTACCGAGGGAGCCGCAGTGATTGCCGCGCACCAGAGCGGCCCGGAGCGCTATGTGGATGCTCAAGGCCAGCTCTGTGCCGGATATAGTTCTGCGGAGACCCGGATTGCAGCGTTTGCAGAGCGTGGCGCCGCGATTCTGGCTAACGTTAACGTCCAGGGCGCGACGGATTAAGATAGGCTCCCCAGACCGTAAACGGCAGGGTGTATCCTTCTTCGTTGGCCAGTGGGTGTAGCAGAACTTCCGTCTGCTGCTCGGGGGGCTCTATATAGAAGGGACGCAGCGTCCCTAAGCGTGTGGCCGTGTCGGGTTTGACCGAGGCAAGTGGCGTGGTGAGCATGGCGGTTCGCACCTCGACCCCGTGTCGTGACTCTAAGTAGCTTCGCAGGAGATGGAACTCTTCCTCGCGAAAGAACTCATCGACTAAGCGCTCCGCCTTCTCCTGGGCATCGCGGGCAAGCCCACGATAGCCAAGAAGCAAGCTGGTATAGTCGCCAATGGCCTCTTGCCGCCCCACACAGAACCAGTGAAACGTGATCTTCCCACGTCCTGGCCCTGCTTGGGTCGGCAAGTAACTGTACGGGAGGTAGAGCTTTCGCGCTGAGGCGCTCGTCGCCCCCACACCGGCTAGGATGGGAGCTGGAGTAGGCGCAGGCATGATGGCGTCCTTGCCAAGTAGTACGGGCAAGCCGTTCTACCGGCGTCCTTTCCTCGCACTTTTGTAGCGCGAAGTACCTTTGTCACGGCGAGGGGCAGGAGCACTGCCATCGCCCGTCGGAAGCTGTTGCCGAAGCTGTGCTTGGAGATCGAGAGCTTTACCACAGCGTGAGCAGAAGTAAGCGTTTCGTCCTATGGCAGCAGGAGGCACCGTGGATCGGAACTCACAAGCGGGACAGACCACCACGATCTCACGTCTTCCGCCCAAGAAGGGTGGGTTACTCAATTAGTAACGCCCGCCTCGTCCACCGCCGCCGCCGCTGCCACCACGGTCGTAGCCGCCACCGCTGCTGCGCTCCTCACGAGGACGCGCCTCGTTGACCGTCAGGCTGCGTCCGCCCATCATGGAGCCATTGAGGGCAGAGATCGCGGCACGTGCTTGGGAGTCCTCGGGCATTTCCACAAAGGCGAAGCCCTTGCTCTCGCCGCTGAAGCGATCCTGGGCAATATGAACATCGGTAACCGAACCCGACGGCTCGAAAAGTTGTCGCAGACTATCATTAGTCGCGCTGTAGGGCAGTCCCCCAACAAAAATACGCATGACGCACTGTCTCCTGTTTGACCTGGAAATTATTGTGCAGCATGGAGCAAACAGAAGGAGCAGAGAGAACGAGTATAAAGCGATCTACTGGAGCTGTCGTTTCGGATACCAGCGGGTAAGGTCTCTACCTGCTTGGAGCACCCGTCAGTGTATCAGAGAAAAAGTTATATTGCCACGAAGGAATCATCAGATGCTCTACGTAATCTAAACCTGCCTGTTATTTGGATAACCAATGTTCAGGCAGGAGGAAGTGCTCAGATGCAACGTTTTCACTCTCGACGGCGTGGATTTACGCTAATCGAACTTTTAGTGGTGATCGCAATCATCGCGATCCTTGCTGCAATTCTTTTCCCCGTTTTTGCGCGCGCCCGTGAACAAGCCCGCAAGACCACCTGTCTCTCCAATCTAAAACAAATGGGCACTTCCATGCTGATGTATGTCCAAGACTATGATGAGACCTATCCCTGGCTCATGCAAGATGGAAGAAACAATAACAATACGACAGGTCTTAGCCAGAACATGATCGTGGTTCCTTCCCCCGTGCTCAATGGGGTTCGGGGGCTCTTCATGGACTATACGCTTCAGCCCTATGTCAAGAACCTTGGAATCTTCAACTGTCCCACCCTCCAGCCTTCCAAGCCAATACTCGATGCCAGCGGCCTACCGCTCAATCAATACGGCTCGTACGGCTACTCCTACGGCGGTATTGGAGCGGCTCCCTCCCCCCGCATGACTCCACTGGAGCTCTTCTTAAGAGTCGTCGGCCCTTCGCTCGGGCCTCCGTACAATGATAACAACCCCCAAAATCACTTCATTGCGGGCCAGTCTCTCGCCGCGATTGGTCGGCCCGCTGATGTCGTGATGATGTTCTGCAACTCCTACGGTGCCCATGCTGCTGTCAGAGATGCTCAGGTGATCCCCTCAGCTTTTGGAGGAACGGGCGAGAACCTCAACGGGGCCACTCTTGCCGTCTTTGCCGATGGTCATGCCAAGTTCAAGAATGGCAAGTTTCTTGACCTCGTGCGCCTCGTGCTGGAGCCACTCAACCAATGAAACAAGAGCTTCCCAAGGGGGTTATCTTCGCGGTGATCGCGCTCCTTGTTATTATCGTTGGAGTTGTGCTGGGAAGGCAGCTCACCAAGCCTGACGTTGAGCGAGATGCCCAAGGCAACCTCGTCACCGGAATTGACCCCAGTAAGATGGAAAGAGACCCGGTCAAGTTCAAAGCGGCGATGGACAAGCTCGTCCAAGACGAAAAAGCCGCTAAGGGCGGACGCTAGTTACAAGCCCGGCTCCTTGGGGTCGGGCTCTTCTTTTGCACGCAGGCTCTCCAGCGCCCCCAGCTCCCGAAGCTGCGGCCACTTTGTTGCCACGCCCAGGACCACCAAGATCGTGCCAATCCCCCCACTCACCACCGAGACAATCGCCCCTAGCCAGCGCGCGACATAGCCGGACTCGGCGGCCCCCAGCTCGTTGGAGATCCCGATAAAGACGGAGTTCACGGCAGAAACTCTTCCCTGCATGTGGCGTGGCGTAGTGGCCTGCACCAGCGTGTGGCGCACCACGACACTGATATTGTCCGTGGCTCCTGTCAGTGCAAGGGCAAAGAGCGAGAGATAGAAGTTGCGCGAGAGCCCAAAGATGATCGTCGCAATTCCAAAGCCCGCCACGGCCCAGAGAAGCGCCACGCCCGCTTTTTTAATCGGCGCACGGTAGGCAATCGTCAGGCTGACAATCAGTGCCCCCACGGCAGGTGCGGCACGCAAGTAGCCCAGACCAGTTGGCCCCACTTCCAGAATATCTTTGGCAAAGAC
>NZ_CBAYMC010000034.1:0-23742 GCF_964826245.1 Armatimonas sp.
TCGTCGATGTGAAAGAACAAAGTGGCGATAAAATCAGTGAGGGTCAAGTGATTTGCTCCAGGAATTGTTTAGACAACTCATCCTATCGCAAGTCACTTGGCTCAAGAAATATCAGCACCTCTCAACAGCGAGATGCGCACCAATGGTTACTTTAGGAAATCGAGTCACGCTAGTTGCGGGGATAAACAATACTGGATTAGTGGGTGGTTTAGCATATTTACCCGGTGCTCATGCGGTTCTATGGAGGAATCGAAAAATTGAGGACATTGGTAAAGAAATACCTGCTAAACAAAGTAGCTTCATAGGCGTGAACAATACTGGGACTATCGTTGGGTACTCAGAAGTAAATCAGGAGGGGACAAGGGTTTTTGTCTTTCGGAATGGCAAATTTGAGTATCTTTCTAAAAATAAAAAATGTATTCCTAGGGGCATTAATAAAAGAAATGATGTTGTGGGATACCAGAAAGATAAAAAATCTGATTTTTGTGAAGCTGTTTTATTTAAGGAAAAACGAATGGTTTTATTAGGGAGATTAGATGGTCGAGAAAGTAATGCATTTAGCATTAATGACTTAGGTCTTGTCGTAGGGCAGCTCACTATGAAAAATTTTAAGCAGCGAGGCTTCCTCTGGCACAATGGCAAGATGTTGGATCTGAATGGCATGATTAATCGCAAAGATATAATAATTACTGCGGCGAGGGCTATTAATAACCAGAATTTTATTGTCGGCACTGCGGAGGTGGGAGGAAAAGAGTCCGCGTGTTTGCTAATTCCTGAGAGTTCCTAAAGCTTCACGCGCCAGATGCGGCCCGCCTAGTCGTCGGTGATGAGTGAGTAGTTTGCGATAAAATACGGTAAAGGAGGGGCATTGTCATGACAACAAGTACAGCACCAAAAGAAAACGAAACATCACCTGCGGAAACAATACAACAGCCCTCATTTATTACACCTGAGATGATTGAGGCCAAACCCGTGCTCGAAGTGGCGGGAGCTTTTTCCGAGGAACCCTACTGGGTAGAGCTGATGGCCGAGATCAAAAAAGAGCGAGTCCGTCAAAGACGGCGTGAGGCTCGTCAGGCAAAGTAGTGCGCTATCTACTGGACACCGATACCTTTACTGCGTTTTTGTACGAGACGATACGCGAACCGAAAACCTCGCCCGTCTCCGCTCGAATTGCTGGTCTTCCTCCGGGCGACGATGTTGCCTTGACGATTGTAACGGTGACGGAAGTGATGAACCCGCCCAGTCGTCGGTGATGAGTAGGGAGCCGTCGCTGCCAATGGTCACGTAGAGCCACTTGCCGTCGGGGGAGAAGGCTAGGTTGCGCGTCCAGTGCTGGCGCATCCCAATCTCGGTAATATCGGAGATCACGGTCTCGGCGGGCTGGGGCGCGACCAGGTCGCCGGATTTGTAGGGCCAGCGCATGACACTTCCTGGCTTGGTCGGGAAAGCGGGCGCATACGGTACCATAAATCCAATGGCTACTTCCCGCTACTTTATCTCTGCAATGGACTGCCCCACCGAGGAGCAGATGATCCGCAATCGCCTGCGTAGTGTCTCGGGCATTGAGCGGCTTGAGTTTGATCTGATCGAGCGCGTTCTGACGGTGACCCATGTCGACGAAGCAAAGGCCACGGCGGAGAGTGCGTTGGCGGAGCTGGGAATGCACGCTAAGCCAATTCTGGAGGGCGATGACACGGCTCCGCAGGTGGCTCCCGTTCTGCCACGAACAAAGCTGATTCGGCTCGGGCTGGCAGGGGCGCTGGCGGCGAGTGCGGAGGCAGGAGCCTGGATCATTGAGAGCCGCACGGGGCAGCACGCCGATGATGCTCTCCCCGTGATGCTGGTGGCGGTGTTTTCTCTCGGCCTTTCGGGGGTGGAGACGGCGCGGAAGGGCTGGCTGGCGCTCAAGACCCGGACCCTGAATATCAACTTCCTGATGGGCCTTGCGATTGTTGGTGCGATGGTGATTCGGCAGTGGCCGGAGGCGGCGATGGCCTCGGTGCTCTTTGCGGTGGCGGAGGTGATCGAGGGACTCTCGCTGGAGCGTGCCCGAAAAGCCGTCCAGAGCCTCATGGAAGCCGCGCCTGAGACCGTCGAGGTGCTCTCCGAGTGTGGTGCCTTTCACGAGAGCAAGCTGGCGCTGGTGGTGGTCGGGGATAGAGTGCGGGTGAAGCCGGGGCAGATCGTGCCGCTCGATGGCGTGGTCACCGAGGGCGGCTCGGCGGTGAACCAGGCGGCGATCACGGGAGAGAGCCTGCCGCTGGAGAAGCTCCCCGGCGATGTGGTCTTCGCGGGGACACGCAACACCAATGGGACGTTTGTCTTTGAGGTCAGCGCGGCCCGAGGCGACACCACGATGGATCGGATTGTCGCGGCGGTAAAAGAGGCGCAGCAGCAGCGCGCTCCCACCCAGCGCTTTATTGACACGTTCGCCAAGATCTACACCCCGACCGTTGTGGTGCTGGCGCTTCTCTACACGGTCATTCCTCCCCTGTTCTTCGGGGGCGGCTGGCAGGAGTACTTCCACAAGGCGCTGGTGATGCTGGTAATCGCCTGTCCCTGTGCGCTGGTGATCTCGACCCCCGTGACGATTGTGAGCGGTCTCACGGCGGCGGCGCGGCTGGGTTTGCTCGTGCGCGGCGGGGCGTTTCTGGAGGCGGGGCGGCAGATCAAGGTGATTGCCTTCGACAAGACGGGGACTCTCACAGAGGGGCAGCCTGCTGTGACGGATATTCTTCCCCTGACAGACCGTGCCCCCTCGGACCTGCTGCATCTAGCGGCGAGCTTGGATGCGGCATCGGAGCACCCGGTGGCGGCGGCGATCGTGAACCACTGCGCCCGTAACCACGACTGTCAGCACCTACCCGTGGAGGCGTTCGAGGCGGTGATCGGTCGCGGGGTGGCGGGGACGCTGGACGGACGGCGGCACTACGTGGGCAACCACCGGCTGACCGAGGAGAACCAGGTGTGTGGGCCGCATGTGGAGGCGCTACTGGCAAGGCTGGAGTCGGAAGGCAAGACCACGGTCGTGCTCACCGATGCCCAGCAAGCGCTCGCGGTGATCGGGGTGGCAGACACGGTTCGTGAGACGGCGGCCGCGGCCGTGGCACAGCTCAACGCACTTGGTATCCAGACCGTGATCCTCACCGGGGACGGCAACGCTGCCGCTCGCCAGATCGCCCAGCAAACCGGAATCACCGATGTCCGTGCCGAGCTTCTCCCCGAAGACAAGCTCTCGGCGGTGACCGCACTGGGGCAGCAGTACGGCACGATCGGCATGGTCGGCGATGGTATCAACGACGGCCCTGCGCTGGCCCGTGCCAATATCGGCTTCGCGATGGGGCGCTCCGGCACGGGAGTGGCTTTGGAGATCGCCGATGTGGTTCTCCTGCGCGAAGACCTGCGCCTGATCCCCACCTTCATTCAGCTCTCCCGCGCGGTGGCTTCCACGCTCACCCAGAACATCACGGTTGCTCTGCTTCTCAAGCTGGTCTTCTTTATCTTAGCCCTGCTGAACAAGACCACCCTCTGGATGGCCGTCTTTGCGGATCTAGGAGGGAGCCTCCTCGTCACGCTCAACGGCCTACGGATTTTGCGGATGGCACGAACCATGAGGTAACATAGGGGGCACGACTATGAGACGAACACGAAACACACTCCAGCGCAAGGCTGTGCTGGAGGTGATTCAGGAGCTGGATCACCAGCACCCGACCGCTGCCCAGGTTTTTGAGCACGTCCGCACCAGCCACCCGCGCCTCTCCTTGGCGACGGTCTACCGCTCCCTCGATGCCCTTGCGGATCAGGGAGAGATCGCGGCGCTTCGGGTAGAGAACGTGACGCGCTACTGTGTGGGGCAGAGCCACCACCACCATATCGTCTGCCGAAAGTGTGGCGCGATGGAGGATGTCTGCACCGAAGTCTTCCCCGATGCGGCGCTCAGGCACCTAGAGGAGTGCAGCGGCTTCCGTGTCGAGGACACTCCGATGCTCTTCAGTGGACTCTGCCCTAGCTGCGCCGAGAAAACAGCCTAGCGACGATCACCGTCGTATCGTAAGCTGCTGGTGGGGCTTGATACGCTTAAGAGTCTGGGTTTTACCGTCGGGCCAGAGGATTTCCAGCGTCACGGGGGATTTCTCTGCGCCCAGGCCGAAGTGGAGGGTGAGGTCGTTTTGGTTGCCCTCGCCGGTTCCAGCTTCCACTTGGCGGGTGATGGTTCTGTCCTTGAGCTTGATCCGAACTTGTGCCCCAATCGCCGACCTATTGACCCGCTTGCCATCGCCGACAAGCTGCACCTTGAGCCAGTGCGTGTTGGGGTTTCCTTGATTGACAAAGAGCTTGCCGCCCGAGACCAGGTCTAGGTCGCCGTCGTTGTCGAAGTCGGCCCAGGCGGCTTGGTAGGTGGGGGGTAGGCTGCTCACGCCCATCGCACCCGTGGTGTCGGTGAAGTGGAAGTTGCCCTGGTTGTGGTAGAGCACGGGGAAGTTGGGGCGGCCAAACGAGGCGACCCCGTAGACCGTGGTAAAGAGCAGATCGAGGTTGCCATCGTTGTCGTAGTCGCCTGCCGCAGGGGTGGCGTAGGACTCTTGGTAAAAAACGCCGCACTCGCCCTTGTCGTCGAACTTGTAGCCGCCCGTTGGGCCGAGGCTGCGCAGGAAGCGGCTCTTGGGCTGGTCGCCGCGGCTGTCCACGTGGGCGAAGTTCCCCGCAAAGAGATCAAAGTGGCCGTCGTTGTCGAAGTCTCCCCAGCATGCGCCGATCGAGTGGCCCCCTGCAAAGCTCGGCGTGGTCGCGACCGCAAGCGCCTCGGGGGCAATATCGGTGAGGAGCGCTGCGCCCTTGAGGCTATCATTGCGCCAGAGCCGGTTGGGCTGGAGGCGGTAGTTCGAGACATAGATATCCAGCGACCCGCTACGGTCGTAGTCGCAGGCCGTGACGCCCCGTGCGCGGTAGGTCGCATCCTGCCAGGTGAGCGTGAAGCTCTTACCGTGGTTATTGAATAGGAGCAGGCTCGGGTAGGTGATCCCTTTGTCCCAGTCCTCGTAGCCGCCGATAAAGAGATCCACGAAGCCATCGCCGTTGAAGTCTCCCCAGCACGCGCCGCGTGAGACACACGCAGGAAGCGCCGGGAGAGGTGCCTCCGTAAAGCCCTTGCCGCCGTTGTTGTGCCAGAGCTTAAGCTGGCTCCACGAGAAGAGATCCACAAAGCCATCGTTGTCGAAGTCCGCCGCCACGACCAGCCCGACATCGGCGAGCTTGGTAAATTTCTGGCCTTTCTCATTGTGCCATACCGTCCCTGCGGCGCACAGGTCCGTGAAACCGTCGTTGTCAAGGTCCACCCAGCACGCCTGATCGTTGCCAAGTGCAAGCCCGAGCGTCGCAGTCTTGTCTTGAAACGGCTGGGAGTGGGCGGCGAGCCCCAAGGTTACGAACAGCACAAGCGAGGTGAGCCAAGATTTCATGGTGGCATTTTAGCACGTTACGCGGGAATAGACGGTGGCCTTTCAGGCCCCGGCACAATTGTGAAAATTGGTATATATTTAACCCATAATTGGAATAGACCGATGGAGCCCTTCTGAAATGAATGATCGAAAGTCCTTTGTGCTGCACGACCTGCTGGAGCACCCGTTCTACTGGTGGCCACGCACCCTGCTGCACTACCCGCTTATCTTAGACTCGCCCGCTGACGTGCGCCACCTGGCGCTGGTGCGCACGGAGACAGGCGAGCAGGTTCCCGTCCAGCTCTCCGATATCGTGAAAGACCGCTCGGGCGCGACCCGTGCGACACTGAGTTTCTTCTCGGATCTGCCCAGTGGGGGGCGACGTGAGTTTGTGCTCGCCCAAACGCGTGCGTCGATGACATACCCCGCGCAGGTGACGGAGCGGCGTGAGGGGCAGACGATTGTTCTCAGCTCGGGCGCGGTGCAAGTGCGTATTCCCGCAAGCCAGGAGGTGCGTGGCGTGGCCCCCGGCCCCCTTCTGCAAGTTTCCCGTGGAGGAAAGTGGTTCGGCGCTTCGACCCTGCGCTTTCCCAACGACCGTGTGACACGGATCACCGCCAAGCGCGTCGCCGACGGGCCGCTGTTTCTTGCCTACGAGCTGACCTACGAGACCAAGGGGGGCAGTCGGTATATTGCCCGCGTGCAGTGCGAGGCCGGGCTGGACTTTATACGCTTTCAAGAAGACATGGAAGGGCTGCGGCCTGGGGTGAAGGGGAGCCTTGTTCTTGACTGGGCGGGCCTTGGCATGACGCACCGGCAGGCACCGAACCATCCGTTTCCCCTCTCGGACGAGGTTCGTGGCTACGACGACTACCCGTGGGAGCGCATTGATGCCCCGTGGATCTTCGAGCCACACACCCTGCCGGAGGGGCGCTTGCCCTTCAGCCTGGGAGTCTACGAGCGGGCACCGGGGAACTTTAAGACCGGCACGTGGGCCAATTTCTGGAACCCGCGCTCAGGCGATGCCTTGGGTGTGTTTATTGATCGTGTCGAGGGCTGGCAGGACCATGAGTACGCCTACGAGGTCGAGGCCCCGACGCTACAAGTGCGCTACCACTACCAAAATGGAAAGCTGCTCTGGAAGTGGCCTCTGGTACGAGGGAGCCGCTCGACCTGCCTTGCTTTTTATGACCATGCCAAAGACAAGCAGGCGATGCAGGCGCTGGAGAAGGGCTTTCAGAAAGTCCCGCACCCCGATGGCCTGACCTACGGCGTCCCGCTGACCTTCACGTCGCACACGCTCTTTTTGCAGAACCGCTATGGGAGTCTCGATCTCAATCGCGTGAAGGACTGGGTGCTGGAGTATCCGGAGAACGCGCGCCGCCCACCGGTGATCTTGGCGAGTCCAACGCCCACAGACCCCGCGGAGCTGGAGCGCCGTGTCTTGGCATCGCCCTTTGTCTGCACGCTGCCGGTCACGGGGACACGGCAGATGGCGGGCCATGGGCCGATCCCCGGCCGGAGCATCGTCAATTTTAGCCCCGTCCCGACCCGCCAAGTGACCAGCTGGATCGAGGGATTCAACCAGTGCAGCGCTTCGATGAGCGTGCGCCAGCGCCGACGGCTTACCGCGATCTTTCTGCTTCTGGCCCATGTGCATGCCGCAGATGAGTTCATGCCGCTGGTCGGGATGCTCAGTGGGCACCCCAACTTCCTCGCCGATGTTAAAGCCGTGCCGCCGGGGATGGCGTTTCTCTTCCCTGAGCACCCGCTGGCTTCGAGCTGGGCGGAGATGTGGGAGAAGTGCGTGGAGCTGAACACTCGCTTTAACACCCGGCCTACGGTCAAGGCCTGGGATGCATCCGGGGGGCGCTGGACGGAGAACCTGGGGACGTATGTCTGGGCCTTTCTGCGCCCCTCGCTCCGCACCGAGTTTTTGTTGCGCCAGTACGATGGCCGCGAGCGCTTTCTCTCGCCGCAGCTCGCCGACATGGCCGACTGGCTGGTCTGTGCGCTCTCGGCCCCCTTCAACGGTGAGTCTGAAGTGGGCTACAAGAACCTGATGGCCGTCGACCAGGGGCGTGAGTGGGGTGTCGTCGCGCCGGGTAAAGGCCCCCGGCGTGTCCACCCGCCGCAGGGCGCGCACGCGGAGCAGCGCTTCCCGCCGCGCTCGCTGTGGTACTTAGGGAAGTGCCTGGAGCGCTACGCACCCCTCGCCGCCGAGCACGCCCTCTGGGCTGCCCGTCCCACCGATCCCGATGCGGAGAATATCTCGGGGCGCAAGGAGCCCTGGGACGTGCTGTACGCCGTGCCGGATAACCGTGGCACCAATCCGCACCTGCGTAGCCGCAAGTTCACGGGCTATGGCATTGTCTTGCGCGCTGCAGTCGAGACTCCCGATGAGCTCTCTATCCACCTCCAGCAGATCGACGAGGGCCCGAACTACCGCTGGGGGCGCTCCGGGCAGGGCGGCTGCGGGGTCTTGTACTTCTATGCGGGGGGCAAGTCCTACAGCTACACCGCCCCCGAGGATGTGGGGGATCGCGACGATCAGGACACGGACTTCTGCACGACCTTTGGGGTCTATAAAAACGGTCAGTTTCGCACGATTGGAATGAATGTCCTCTCTCGCCCTCTCTACGACCTGGGCACTGGGCAGTTCGCCGAGCTCGTGCCACGCGAAGGGCCGAGTGCCTACGCCTCGCCCGAGTATCTCAGCCGAAGCGTGCTCTTAGCGGGCAGTGACTACTTCGTCCTCTACGACAGTGTCGCCAACCAAGCCATTACCCACCGGCTGACATGGTTCGTGCGCAAGGGGGACCCGCTTCCCCACATTCAGCTCCTGCGGGGGGCAGATGGCACACGGGAGACCCAGCGCACGGACGTAAGTACATCATCGGTGACCGGTGCATGGTTCGATGGCCTCGGCAACTCGCTGGCCGTGGTCAGTCACCGCAAAGACATTCAAGCCGAAGCGACGCCCTTTGGCTGCCGCGTTCGCCTGCCCGGCACGCAGGACTTGGTCTTTCGCAATCCCACTCCCATTCGCTTTGCCGAGGGCACTCTCGTTTTTGAGGGCACGGCGGGGCTGATTCGGACGACGCAAGATAAGACAGAGTTCGCACTCTTTCACGGCACACGCATCGGCGCTGCGGGAATGACTCTCAGCACCACGGACACGGAGCTAGGGATCAGCGGCTCGGTGGTTGAGGGCAAAGCACTCTCCGGGGAGTTCTTCGCCCCCAAGGCCACTTCTATCCGAATCACAACGCCCAAGCTCACGGACAAGATGCAGTTCTATAGCGACGGTGCCGTAGCAACCAGCAAGCGGCAGGCTGGTGCGCTTGTCGTAGATCTGACGCCAGGACGTCACCACTGGGAGCTGACGGAGACCTTGCCCGTTCCCTGCGCACCACGCGTCTTGCGAACCGAGAACTACTCTGGCGGGGGACGTGTGTTGATTGCGCCCGTCGCCGCCGCGACCCAGTACCAGCTGGAGCTGAGCCATGATGGCGGAGCGACTTGGGCGAAGCTGCCACCCCAGAGCGAGTCCGTGGGGGAGGTGCGTGGGCTACGCGACGGAGAAAAAGTCCATGTTCGCGCTATTGCCCTCAACGCCCAGCACGCCAGTGCACCCGGCCCTGAGTACCCGCTCTATGGGACAAGCCAGCCTCCCGCCCCACCCGACGGACTGCGCGTGGAGCTCGCTCGCGGAGCGGCAACCGTTACCTGGGGCGAGATTCTTGGTGCGACCGAGTATCGTCTCTACGTGCGCACAAAGCCAACCGAAGCATTTCGGCTACTCTACCGAGGAGCTGCTCGCTCGTATGTGGACAAGCGCGCGAGCATTCGGCCTTGCAACGCCCGCCCAGGGCAGACTGCACATAGCAACGATCTTGGTATTGTCGAGTACAGCATCACCGCCTGCAATGGCAATGGAGAGAGCGCCCGCTCGCACCTTGCCAGCACCGACCCGGCATCGTGGCGCAACTGGGACCCAAAGCCTGGTGAGCGCTTCCGGCGAACCACAACCGCTGAGGCGGGATGCTACTATCCGGACGGAGCGATTTAGCTTGCATCTTGCATAAATCAGTGTATACTGATCCCGTAATTGGAATAGACCAATGGAGACATTCCCTCAAAAAGACACCGCGCCGCTTCATCTAAAGATCTATCAAGAGCTGCGTGCCGAGCTGGAGAGCAAGCAGCTCGCAGCCCAGAGCCGCATCCCGACGGAGCGTGAGCTCTCGGAGCGGTTCGCCACGACGCGCATCACGGTTGCCAAAGCACTCTCTCGCCTGACACACGAGGGGTTTCTGGAGCGCCGACCCGGTGCCGGGACATTCGTGCGCGACTGGCAGCAGGAACAAGCTCCGGTTGTGGAGCCTGTCTCGCCGATTGAGCAAGTGGCGGTGCTGAGTGGCTATACCCGAAACCGAGACACCGCGCTTCTGGTGAGTGGGATTGCGGAGGCGTTTGGCGACGATGGCAGTGGGCGCTTTGCTCTCTACGACAGCCGCGATGAGCTGGAGCAAGAGGCGGAGTGCCTGCGCCGGATACATGCCCAGGTACTTCAAGGGAAAATCCGGGGCCTGATCGCTCTTCCTGCTGGCCAGAACGAGAACCGGGAGGCCTATGCCGCGCTGGCGGCAGCGGGCTGTAAGCTGGTCTTTGTGGATCGGTATCTCACAGGAATCCCCGCGGATCGCGTGACCTCGGAGAACGAGGGCGGAACCGCGCAAGCCATCGCCGAGCTGGTAGCGCTGGGGCATACCCGGATCGCCTTCCTCTGCTCGTACCCTCTGCCTAATGCCGTGATCCGTGACCGGCAAGCGGGGTATGAGCGCGCTCTACGGGATGCGGGCCTGACCATCCGGCCCGACTGGATCCGTCGTGCGGAGTGGGCACGCCGCACGGGCGATGTCCTGCCCGCCTGCCCCCTCGACGACTGCGAGGAGATCTTCCGGGAGTGGCTGAGCGATCCCGAGCCCCCGACGGCGATCTTTTGCTCCAACGACCGTGCGCTCCAGTCTAGTCTTCTGACGCTACGCCAGCGCGGAGTGCGTGATAAATCCAAGATCGCGCTGGCAGGGTTTCTGAACCGCTCCGACTGGGTCGAGCATGTTCAGGAGCCGTTTCTAGGAATCCGTCAGTGGCATGAGGAGCTTGGCAAGCAGGCAGCCTTGCTGATGCACGAGCGCCTGACGGCCACCGATACCCCGACTCCAAACCGGAGCATTTCGATTTGTGTAGACTTTGTCTACCATCCCAGCGCCGAGGCATGGCGCAACCCTTAAAGAAAGAGGAACTTTACCATGTTGTCATTACCTGCCGTATCGAAGCGGCACGTTCAAAAAAGCTTTACGCTGATTGAATTACTCGTTGTTATCGCCATTATCGCGATCCTAGCCGCCATTCTTTTCCCTGTCTTTGCTCAAGCTCGGGACAAAGCCCGCAGCGCAGCGTGCCTCTCCAATACCAAGCAGCTCTCGCTGGGCGTCATGATGTACGCCCAAGACTACGATGAGACGCTCCCCGTGATTGGCTACAACCAGATGTGCCGTGGTCGTTGGCAGTGGCAGATCTATCCGTATGTCAAGAACGAGAAGGTCTTCACCTGCCCTAATATCAACCAGCCCTGGCGTGCGGTGACATTTGCCTACACGGGTATTGGAAACAGTGGTTGTCCGGGAGCGACGGTGATGGTAGGGGCCGACAACAATGGTGGCTACGGCTGGAGCTACGGCCTCTCCCATGCCTACGAGAACAACGGGGCGGGGCCACCCAATGCCTACACCGCTCCGGGACTTTCCATGGCCCAGATCGCCAAACCTGCCGAGACGCTCTGTATTGGCGAGACGGGCTATCCCAACCAAGACGGCACGCCCAATGGAACGGGCTGGGGAATGTGGGTCACCGATCCCCGGAGCACGATCCCCGCGGGCACGAACGCAGCCGGGCTGATTCCGCAGTTCCGTCACAACGCCACCCAGTTTCGTACCGACAACCCGGCTGGTCTTAAGATCGCCACCGAGGGCCGCGCGAACTTCGCGTTCTTGGACGGCCACTCCAAGAACCTAAGCGTCGGCGCAGCGTTCCAGCTTGCCCCGCAGGTTGGTGGACAGTATGTCGAGGACGGGGAAGTTCTTCTCAATCCAGCGGGCTACTCGGGGAGCAACCCTTCCCACCATGCCCCGTGGGTTCTCTGGAACACCTACTAGGATTGGTGATTGGATTTGACAAAACGCCGCCGGGGAGAGTCCTCCCCGGCGGTATTTTTTAGGGCAGGGCAAACGCCAGGTAGCTGTCGCCGGACTTGGTGCCGAGCTTGCCGCCACCGCCTGCGGCAATGACAATATACTGCTTGCCATTGACCGAGTAGGTGGCGGGGCAGGCGTAGCCACCGGCGGGGAGCTTGTGCTCCCAGAGGAGCTTACCCGTGTCTTTGTCGAAGGCGCGCAGGTGCTCGTCGCGGGTGGAGGCGATAAAGACCAGGCCGCCCGCCGTGACAATCGAGCCGCCGAAGTTCTCCGTGCCGGTGGTTTTGTCGGCGAGGTCGGGGTAGTGGCCCAGCGGGATGCGCCAGGCAAACGTCCCTTTGTTGAGATCCACAGCGGTCAGGCTGCCCCACGGCGGCTTCACCCCAGGACGACCGTTTTTGTCGCGGAGCCAGTTGTAGCCCTGGAAATCGTAGCCGCCCCGCCCGTTGGCCTTCAGCTGGACGACACTGGGGACATTGTTGGTGTTGATAAACAGATAGCCCGTCGCGGGGTCGTAGGACGCGCCGCTCCAGTTGGCACCGCCGTGGAAGCCGGGGGTACAGATCGTCCCCTCCAGGCTGGGCGGCTGCCGCCAGCCACCGTAGCGCCGCCCGCTGGCAGGAACCGTGAGGTCGGCGTCGGTGATGACTTGGGGGACGAGGGGGGGCGGGGCGGTCGGCATGGGCTGGGTGGGCCAGGCTTTCTCGCCGGGAATGTCCGAGGGCGGCGCGGCCTTCTCGACAATCGGAAACATCGACTTGCCCGTCTTGCGCTCAAAGACATAGACAAAGCCGGTCTTGGTGGGCAGCGCGACGCACTCTTTTCCCTTCACGACGCAGAGAGTCGGCGGGCACGGGTTGTCGTGATCCCAGAGGTCGTGATGCACCGTCTGGAAGTGCCAGAGCCGCTTGCCGGTGCGGGCGTTGAGGGCGATGATGCAGTTGGCAAAGAGGTTCTGTCCGTGCCGGTCCGCGCCATAGAAGTCCGATGCCGCCGAGCCCGTGGACGCAAAGACAATCGCATTTTTGGTGTCTACGGTGTAGCCTGACCAGGCATTGGTGCCCGAGCGCTCGCGCCAGGACTCGCCCGCCCAGGTGTTGTTGCCAAACTCGCCCGGCTCTGGCACCGTGTGGAAACGCCAGACTTCCTTGCCCGTGCGCACATCAAAGGCCCGGATATCGCCCGGTGCGCCCGGCTGCCCCTCGGAGTTGATGATGGGGACGATCACGGTGTTCTCAAAGAGCGCCAGCGCCGACGTGCAGCCGTAGTTCAGCCCGGAGAGATCACGCTTATAGCCGTCACGCAGCTGGACAATGCCGTTCTTTCCAAAGGCCGGGTCGGGCGTGCCGGTCTTGGCATCGAGCGAGACCATCGTGCCATTGGGGAGCGCTGCCAGAATCCGCGTCGCTTTCCCATCCGTCCAGTAGGTCAGCCCCCGGTGTACCCCGCCCGACTTGGGATCGTAGCTCCAGATCGGCTTTCCGGTTGCCGCCTCCAGCGCCACAATGCGCAGCTTCACCGTGGTCAGGTACATCACGCCCGCCACCACAATCGGCGTGCACTCAAGGGTCGTCCCTGCCGCCGCGTCGCCCGCCTTAAACTCCCAGGCCAGCTTCAAGTTCTTGACGGTCTTTTTGTTCACTTGCATCAGCTTTGCGTGCCGCATCCGCCCCGCATCGCTCCCCGACTCGCGCCAGTCCACGCTGGTCTTGGGATTCACCTGCGGCCACTTGCCGGTTAGCTCCCGCTTCCAGGAAGCCGCATCGCTTGTGTTTGTTACTCCATCCACTTTTTTCAAACCCTCATTTCCCTTAAAGGTAAACCGCGCCAGCACTTTCCCGCGGCTGGCAATCTGAATATCTTCGAGCTGGCCGTCACAGCCCAGCCCTTGCGGGGGATAGCACCCCAGCCAGAGTGGCCCAACCGCCGCCGTGACATGCGCCATCCCAATCTGCGCCTCGGCGACCCGTTTCTCGTCCACAAAGAGCGTCACGCTGCTCGGCAGGTACTCAAAGCGGATGGCATGCCACTTCCCCTCACAGATATCGAGGTTCGCCGTGACATTGGTCGGGGCCGCGCCGGGCAGGTAGACCGCGAGTTTCCCCGTCCCCGCCTCCGTATAAAGCTCCCAGTGGCGCGGTGAGTCTTTATGGCTACTGGCCACCAAGATATTGAAGCCGCTCTTAGAAAACAGCCGCGCCCGACACGTGACCGTCAGTGGTGGCTCCTGCCAGCGTGCATCGCCCTTGGCTTCGTAGCCTCCTCCACCCCCCCGGCCCCCGTCCGACGGGGGAGTGTCCCCCCCACCCAGAGGGTGCCCGGCGGGGGCTAGGGGGGTGGCAATCACCTCTCTCCTGCCCACCCAGGCGACGGCGCGGCGGATCAGCTCGGCGTGGGCTGGGGTGCGGAGGGCTCCCGCATCGTGGCCGAGGAGGGTCTGGAAGATGCGGCCCTTGCCCTCAGAGTAGACATAGGCCAGCGGCTCGTCTTTGTTGGTTACTTTTGAGCGTGCCGTGAGGAGCGGCTCTACGGGACGCTCGCCCACTTGGGAGCAGTACAGCTCGTCGGTGGTAGGGAAGCTCGCAGGAAGTCCCGACGTGAGCCGATGCGTCGGTTGCGTGACAGTGACCGTGAAGCCACCGTAGGTATCGTGGTTGGCTTTCCCATCCACCCAGACCCGGCGTGCGAGCCCGCCAAAGTACTCGGGCCAGTCGCGCCAGGCCCCGTTGGCAAAGTGGACCAGCACCAGCCCGCCGCCGCTCCGCACAAAGTTCAGGAGCTGGGTGCGCTTGCCTTGGCTCAGGCTTGTGCTCTCCCAGTTGCAGTAGTTGAGAACCAGCACATCGGTATTGATGAGCTCCAGCGCCTCCGGGTTCTCACAGACCGTGGTCTGAACGCGCTTGTCGGTACTAAGAATCTCCTGGAGCGCGGGCGTGGTCTGCTGCCAGTTGTGCGCTGGGTGGTGCCTACCCGTGAGAATCTGCACGCGGAGGGGATCGTCAAGCGCGACAAATTTCGGGCTGCCTTCTGTCTTGGCTGCCCATAAAATCCCTTGTGCGATCAGCTTCTGGTAGCCAGGAATCGCCCAGTTCTGGTGCAAGTGACCGCCCGTGCAGGCAAAGCCACGGCCACCGTCGGGGCGGCTGACGCACCAAGCGACCGTTTCGGACTGTGTCTCCCCTGGTGGCGTGACTTGCACCAGCGGCTGAACCGTCTTGGGGTTGAGCCGCATCTTGTAGTACCACTCCTCACGCACCGTAAACGGCGCAATCCCGGAGGTAATCGGGTGGGCCACAAAACTGGGGCGGGACTCGAAGTGCTGGATCGCCGAGGCCCAGTGATTGGCTCCGCTCCCACTCTCATAGTCAAAGTGCCCCCCGACCCAGGCGAGGTAGTGGGAGGCTTGCTTGAGCGGGCAAAACGTGGCGTAGTGCAGCGTGACAAAGCCGCAGCCACGCTGCATTTGCTTCTCCATCACCGCCATCCGGTTGCCGAGGAGCAGGGGATGGTCGCTCTCGTTGTGGTCGGAGCCATCGGCGTAGAGCACGATACAGTCCGCGTCATCGAGCGTCTTTTCGTCCTCCGGCCAGCCATAGAGGTGCACCTCCGTCTGTGCAAACGGAGCCAGCGCCTTTGCTAAGAGCCGCAGCCCCTTCTCGTACTCATGGTCACCTGGCCCGTGGCTCTTCGTGCCCGCCAGAAAGACTATCTTTGTCATATAAGCTAGTTCGACTCAGCAGGGATTTTCCCCTGCTCTCGCGAATGGTAGATACATGAAACATAAACTTCTCGTGGCGGCGACTCTGGCAGTGGGGGCCAGTGCAGCGCAGGCAAATGTGACTCTTCCAAAGCTACTCTCCGATGGCTGTGTGCTCCAGCGCAACCAACCCGTCCGGCTCTACGGTACGGCGGATCCCGGCGAGGCGGTGACACTAACACTCAAAGGCAAGACTGTCAAGGCAACCACGGGGGGCGATGGAAAGTGGCTCGTGAGCTTGCCGGCACAGGGCGCGGGCGGGCCGTTTGTGCTGAGTGTGAAGGGCAAGAACACGCTCACGGTCAAGGATGTCTACTTTGGCGAGGTCTGGGTGTGCTCGGGGCAGAGCAACATGGAGTGGCCTCTGTCTGCGTCGTTTGAAGCCAAGTCCGAGATCGAGAGTGCGCCCGATCCTCTGCTGCGTATGTTCACCGTGCAGAAATCCGTGGAGCTTACTCCGCAAGAAGAAGTGGCGGGCGGAAGCTGGCAGGCGGCGGCTCCCAACACGCGCGCAGGGTTCTCGGCAGTGGGCTACTACTTCGCCAAGCAGCTCCGCAAGGCGCTGGGTGTCCCGATTGGGATGCTACACACGTCGTGGGGGGGGACGCGCATCGAGGCGTGGATGGCAAAAGACGTCAATCTCGGGCTGGGGATGAACGCCAGTGAGTTCGCCACGCCCGTGGTTGCCGCCGAGGCCAAGGCTCGCTACGAGCGCTTGGTGGCTCGCTGGAAGGCCGCGGGCTCCCCGCAGGGTGTGGGGCTAGACGCGGGTCGCTCCGATAAGACCACGGGCTGGGAGCGCGGTGGGGGCGGCGATGTCTGGAAGAGTGCCAACGCACCCGGCGAGTGGGACACGCTTGGCAATGAGGAGCTGCTCGGAATCGATGGCGCGGTCTGGTTCAAGAAAGAAGTAGAGGTGCCGGAGGCACTGGCAGGCAAGCCACTGAAGCTCTCGCTGGGGGCGATTGATGACCACGACGTGACGTTCTTTAATGGTCAGAAAGTCGGTGCGATCGGTGCCGAAACACCCAACTCCTGGCAGGCACCGCGCAACTACACCGTGCCGGGTGAGCTGGTCAAAAAAGGCCGCAATGTGATCGTCGTGCGTGTCTTCGATGGCTCTGGCGGCGGTGGTTTTGTGGGCAGCCCGGACGACATGAAGCTGGGCAGTATCTCGCTGGCAGGGGAGTGGGCGTATCGTGTTGAGCGAGCCGTGCCCGCCAACCCCGGCATGATGCCCGGTGCAAACCCCAACGGCGCGAGTGTGCTCTACAATGCCATGCTGCATCCCCTCAAGAACTACACGGTCAAGGGCGGAATCTGGTACCAGGGTGAGTCCAATGTCGGGCGGCACGAGCTCTATCAAAAGCAGATGCCTGCCATGATCGCTAACTGGCAGAAGGACTTTGCCGCCGCTAGCTTCCCGTTCTTCATCACCCAGCTCGCCCCGTTTGGCAACAGTGGCTCGGATCGCATCGAGTACGCCCAGCAGCGCGAGGCACAGACGGCAGCGATGAAGACCGTGAAAAATGGCGGAATCGCGGTCATCACGGATATTGGCAACGAGACCGACATCCACCCCAACCGTAAAGGCCCGGTCGGGGAGCGCCTTGCGTTTCTTGCCCAGAAGATCGCCTATGGCCAGAATGTCTACGCGGTCGGCCCCACCTATTTAGAGACCCTGGCGGGCTTTGATAAGCTGATCGTCCGCTTCGATAATGTCGGTGACGGTCTGGAAGTGCGCGAGGGGATTTGCTCGGAGAAGCCACTGCCCGCAGGAAAGCTTGTCGGCTTTGAAGTCTCCAGCGGCGATGGCGTCTTCTACCCCGCCGAGGCCAAGATCCGTAGCAAGAACGAAGTCGAGGTCTCTTCCAGCAAGGTCAAAGTCCCGCGCTACGTCCGCTATGGCTACCGGAATTTCGTCCTCACCAACCTCTGGAGCAAGAGCGGCCTCCCCGCCGACCCGTTTCGGACGGACAAGTAGCCTTGCCGAAGCCGTCGCGTGTTTTGGTAGTGAAGCTCTCGTCGCTGGGGGATGTGGTGCACACATTGCCCCTCATGGAAGCACTCCGGGCAGGGCTTGGGCCAGAAGCGCACCTGGTATGGGCGGTGCGAAAAGCCTTCGCGCCGCTTGTACTAGGCAATCCGCACCTGAGCAAAGTGATGGTTCTGGAGGAGAAGAGCCTTTCTGCGACTCTGGCCTTTGGCCGGCAGCTTCGGGCGGAGCGCTTTGATACCGCGCTTGACCCCCAGGGCTTGCTGGTCTCGGGACTGCTGACGTTTCTCTCGGGAGCGCCGCGGCGCATCGGGCTGGACAAGAACCGCGAGGGCAATACGCTCTTTCTCACCGAGGCAAGCGTTGCCAGCAAGCACCGGGCGCACCAAGTCGAGAAGCTCATGGGGTTCTGCGATGCGCTGGAGATTCCCCGCTTGGCTCCCCGTGTCCAGAGCTACTTGGCAGGCGATGCACCGCGCGAGAAAGCCTGGGTGGGGTGCATCATCGGAGCGAGCACGCCGGATAAGACCTGGCCGCTCGCACACTGGAAAGCCCTGCTAGGGGAGCTGGAGGCGCGGGAATTAACCCCCGTTTTGCTAGGTGGCCCCGGAGCGGAGGCCGAAGCCGCCGCACAGCTCGCGACACCGGGCTGTGTGAATCTAGCAGGCAAGACTAAGCTCCCCGAGCTGGCACAGGCACTGGCGCGCTGCTCCGTGGTGATCGGGGCGGACACGGGGCCGCTGCACCTCGCCGTCGCTGTCGGAACCCCCGTCATCGGGCTCTACGGCGTCACCGATCCCGCGAAGACTGGCCCGGCGTGGGGGCCAGCGCCCGCGCTTGTGCTTGATGCCGTCGAGAAAGAAGCCCCGCCCGAGAGCCGCCGCCCCCGCCACGGCACAATCCCCGATGCCCTCGCCCGAATCTCTGTGGAGATGGTCTTGGATGCCATTGAGACATTGCGGAAGGGCGGATAAATATGGTATCTTCTTTGTAGATACGGAGATTGCTATGACCACAAAAGTACAGAAATGGGGCAACAGCCTGGCGGTACGAATTCCACGAACTTTCGCTGAGGCAGGGCGCCTCACGGAGAATGTATCCGTTGAACTCACGGTCGAAGCAGGACGATTAGTTCTGGAACGAACGCCTGAGCGCCCTCGGCTCGCCAATTTGTTAGAGAGGGTTACACCAGAGAACTGCCACGACGAAGTTGATTGGGGTAAACCTGAAGGTGAGGAAGTCTGGTGAGCGAGGGAGTTCCTGAACGAGGGGATATTGTTTGGCTGGACTTTGATCCTCAGGCTGGTCGCGAACAAGCAGGACGTCGCCCCGCACTGGTTCTCTCTATCCTCGCGTACAACCGCAAGGTTGGACTGATGCTTTGTTGTCCCATCACAAGTAAAGTAAAGGGCTATCCCTTTGAGGTACCCTTACCTGATGGCTTATCCATCGCAGGAGTGGTACTTAGTGATCAGGTGCGGAATTTCGACTGGCGGGCACGAAATGCGACTGTGACAGCACAGGTTCCGGAGAGTGTTGTGCAGAGTGTCTGTCAGCTGATCGAGACGCTTTGGGAGCCTGCTTCTTGAGAATCTGTGTGGTGCGGCTAGGGGGAATGGGCGATATTCTGCTGGCGACTCCAACACTTCGGGCGCTGGCGGCGCACTACCAGACCGACCAAGTAGACTTTGTGGTGGGGCCGGGCATGGAGGCGGCGGTGACGGGCCTGCCCTACGCGGCGCGGGTTCTGGCCTTTGATCGCAAGAAGCACTGGGGAGCGGGGCTGCCTGGCTTCCTCAAGACGCTCAAGGCTGAGGGGCGCTACGATCTCTTTCTGAACTTCCAGCCCAGTGTCAAGACGATCCTGCTGGGGGCACTGGTGCAACCAAAACAGACGATTGTTTTCAAAAAAGACCGTCGTAAGCAACCGGACACGGGCCGAGTGCGCCATGCCATTGATGATTTCGCCAAGGAAGTTCTGCCGCTCGGAATCACCGTCACGGATCGTCAGCTTGATTTTTTCGTGCCGGAGACTGCGCGGCAGTCGCTCGCTCAAAAACTGGACACTTCTACACCCTTTATCGCGATCAACCCGGCAGGGACGCGGGATATTAATCGCTGGCCACCGGAGCGCTTTGCCCAGCTGATCGAGCGCCTCGACTCTGTGGGGCATCGGGTGCTACTGCTCGGCGGGCCGGGGGATGTGGCGCTGGCCCAGGAGATCGTCGGTCTAGCCAAAGCACCGGTCGAGAACACGGCGGGCAAGCTGACCGTGAAAGAGCTGGGCGCACTGCTGGAGCGCGCGGCCTGCGTCGTGACGGGCGACACGGGGCCGCTGCACATTGCGTCTGCGGTGAAGGCACCGATTGTCTGCCTCTCCGGTGCCGCCGATCCAGACCGCACCGGCCCCACGCGCCCCGGCGATCTGGTCGTCATCAACCGCGAGCTGAGCTGCGTTCCGTGCCAGGCACGCTCCTGCAAGCGCGGCGATATCGCCTGCATGACACAGATGCCGGTCGAGTGGGTTCTGGACACGATAGAAAGACGGATGCGATGACACGAGAAGCGTTTGCTGCTGAGGCGGCGCGGCTAAAGGCGGAAGGCAAGAAAGTGGTCTTCACCAACGGCGTCTTTGATATCTTGCACGTCGGGCACCTGCGCTACTTGCAGCAGGCACGAGCGCTCGGCGATGCGCTCTTTGTGGGGGTCAATGCCGATGTGAGTGTGCGGCGGCTAGGCAAAGGCCCGGAGCGCCCCATCAACCCCGAGGACGAGCGTGCGGAGCTGCTTCTTGGCCTGAAGTGCGTGGACGCGGTCTGTGTCTTTGAAGAGGACACGCCGATTGAGCTCATCCGCGCCGTAAAACCCACTCTCCACTGCAAGGGCGGCGACTACGCCTCGCCCGATGCCCTCCCTGAAACGGCGATTGTCCGCGAGTACGGCGGCGACGTGGTCATTCTCTCCTTGGTTCCAGGGCGCTCCACCACAAACGTCGTAAAAAAACTTCAGGTATAATCCCGCCAGGAGGGCTGGGACGATGTTCTGTAAGAAGTGTCGTGCGCAAAATGAGGATGATCGTAAGTTCTGCGGAGAGTGTGGCGCAAAGCTAGAGCCACAGCCCGAACCGGTTGCGGTGGACGGGGATTCCGGGGCGTTTTACTGCACCAAACACAACAAAGTGGTCACGCGATTACGCTGTGGTCGCTGTGACACGCCTTACTGCGACCGCTGCCTGATCTTCGGCCCCACCGGAACCCGCTGCCGCGCCTGTGCCCGTCACCGCACCCCGATCCGCGCACGCGGCGTCGCCCATGAGGTCGCAAAAGGCGTCTCCAATGTCGCGAGTAGCGGACGCGGCTTCTGGTTCTACAGCTTCTGGGCCATGGTGCTACGCTTCATCGCCAGCCTCTTTGGCCGAAACTTTTAGTTCAAGTGAGCCATTGAAGACTGGCGAGATGACTATCGTCCTCGTAGCGTGGCTCTAATGTCGCGGCGGCGCTCTTCTTCTCGGGGATCGGGGGGCGGTGGGGGCTCTTTGATGGCTTTGTCTAGAAGCTCGACTAGCTCTTCGGTCTGGGTGAGCACTTTGCTGCTCTGGATATTCATCACGACCTTGCCTGCCTGGAACTCGTAGCCGCCCTGGGGTTTGTAGGCGGCAGTGAGAGCACGAAGCGCGTGCTTGGGCAGGAACACGCCGGACTTGAAGGTGATAATGACCTGGCGGGCCTCGGTCTGGATGTTCTCGATACCCACCTCGACGCAGCGCAGGCGCAGACGCAGTAGGCCCAGCGCGTTCCAGACCGGCGGGGGCGGGTCACCAAAGCGATCCTCGAACTCGTCTTGTAGGCGAGAAACATCGGCACGGTCTCGGACGGCGGCGAGCTTTTTGTACATCAGAATGCGCTGTGGCTCGGCGGGGATATAGGTCTGTGGGATGGTCGCGGCGACGGGCAGGTCCACGGTGGGCAGAGGAATGTCCTCTTTATCTAGCTCCTCGCCCTTGAGCTCGTGGATGGCTTGCTCCAAAAGCTGCAAGTAAAGATCGAAGCCGACCGAGCTCACTGTGCCGCTCTGCTCTGCCCCGAGTAAGTTCCCCGCGCCGCGTAGCTCTAAATCTCGCAAGGCGATCTTGTAGCCGCTTCCCAGATCCGTGAACTCGCGGACGGCATCTAGGCGCTGCTCGGCGATGGTGGTGAGGGCCTTGCCGCGCCGGTAGAGAAGATAGGCAAATGCCTGCACCTTCGAGCGCCCGACGCGGCCTCGGAGCTGGTAGAGCTGGCTTAGACCGAGCTTGTCGGCGTTGTCAATGAAGATCGTGTTGACGTTGGGGATGTCCAGACCCGACTCCACAATCGTGGTACAGACCAGCACATCGAACTTCTTGTGGTAGAACTCGAACATCGTGTCTTCGAGCTCATCGTCGCTCATCTGGCCGTGCGCCACTTTGCAGCGTGCATTGGGCACGAGCTGCTCGATATGGTTGGCAACATGGTAGATGCTCTCGACACGGTTGTGCAGAAAATACGCCTGCCCCCCCCGGTCAAGCTCGCGCAAGAGTGCCTCACGGATAATCAGATCGTCGAACTCTTTAACAAAGGTCTTGACGGCGCTCCGGCCCTCGGGAGGATCGTTGATCAGCGACATGTCCCGAATGCCCGAGAGCGACATGTGCAGGGTTCGTGGAATGGGAGTGGCGCTCATCGCCAGGACGTCCACGCTCTTGCGGAGCTGCTTGAGCCGCTCTTTGTGCGTGACCCCAAAGCGCTGCTCCTCGTCCACGATGACCAGCCCCAGATCCTTGAACTCAATGTCCTTGGAGAGAATTCGGTGTGTTCCCACTAAAATATCCACGCCCCCCACGCGCAAGTCCTCCAGAGTTTTTGACTGCTCACGTGGGCTACGAAAGCGCGAGAGCTGGTCAACCCGCACGGGAAAGGCGGCGAGGCGCTCTGAGAAAGTCTGGAAGTGCTGTGAGGCCAGCACGGTAGTTGGGCATAAGACAGCGACCTGGCGGCCTTCGCTGGCAACTTTGAACGCCGCGCGCATCGCCACTTCCGTCTTGCCAAAGCCCACATCCCCGCAGATCAGGCGGTCCATTGGACGGGGCGACTCCAGATCGCGCTTCACATCCTCGATGGCGGCGAGCTGGTCGGGGGTCTCGGTGTAGGGGAAGGCTAGCTCCATGTCCTGAACCCACGGCGAGTCGGGCGCGTAGGCGTAGCCGTTCATTGCCTGGCGTGCGGCATAGAGCGCGATCAGCTCCCCCGCGATCTCTTTCACGTGGCGCTTGGCCTTCGCGGTCGCCTTCAGCCACTCGGTGCCGCCCAGCTTATTGACCGAGGGTGCGCCGCCCTCCGAGCCAATGTATTTCTGGACACGATCCACTTGATCCACGGGTACGTAGAGCCGATCGCTGCCCTCGTAGGCGATGACCAGGAACTCTTTCTCCACGGGTGGTGCGCCAGGAAACGGGGCCGTATTCATCTTGGTCAGCCCCGCGTACATCCCGACCCCATGATGAATGTGCACGACATAGTCGCCCGCCTTCACATCCAGCAGGCTCGTGATCCGCATTCCCTCGCGGAACTCGCGGCGCTTGGTCTGCTTCTTGAACTTATGGCGCTCCCCAAACAGCTCGGCATCAGAAAGCACGACTAGCTTCGCCTCAGGGATTCGAAAGCCCGCTGTCAGTAGGCCATCGAGGAGCTTGGTTTTTTCGGTCTCCAGAACGCCAAAGCCACGGATTCGTGGGGCTTGGGCGGAGACGATTACCACCCGGACGTCATTGCTGGTCCAGGTCGCGATGGCGTCTTTGATGGCAGTGGGGCGGCCTCCAAAGCTCTCAGCGGGGGCTCCCTGAACCGTGAGATGCTGCGAGGGCGCAAGAAACGGCAAGGCACGCGCGAGGAGAGTGAGCAGCAGGGTCGGGCGGGTCTGGGTGAGCTGGCGGAACGTTGGCTCGAAGCTTTCCCAGAAAGCTCCCCCAGCATTGGGGGCGGGGGGGGGCAACACTTCGCCACGCTCCGCGCGTGCGGTCAGGCTCTTGGTAATCGCCTCTAGCTCGCGCTCGGCGTAGGGCTCAAGTTGTGCGGGCTCGTCCAGAACCAGAATCACGTCCTCGGGCAGAAAGCTTGCGGTCGGAGTCGCATCGGGGTGGAGCAGGGGCAGGTAGCGCTCGACACCGCCGAAGTAGTTGGCCAGCCCCAGCTTGACAATATCACCCTCGGCACTATCGCGGAGCTTCTCGGCACGCTCGGGGCTAAGAGCCTTGAGTGCGCCGCTGAGCTG
>NZ_CBAYMC010000035.1:0-23728 GCF_964826245.1 Armatimonas sp.
CGTCCCCCAGCCCACGTGCAATAGTCATTTGCCTCAGACCAAGTGACGTTGACGATGGGATGGTCGTCGATCCAACCCCACGAAGGAGGAGGAGGCATCCCGCGGCCGGTGGCCGTGCAGAACGCACGGTACTCAGCCACGGTGACAGGGGTTGGAGCGAGGACTCTACTTGGGGTGGGAGTCGGGCTTGGGGTGGGAGTCGGCGTGCTTGAGCCACCCCCGCCACCACAACCGATAAAGGTGCTTGTCCCCCCCACCAGTAGTAGTCCACTTGTGAGTCGAAGAAACTCACGCCGCTGTAACGGTAACACTTGCTTGTCTAATCCCATTGCTTCACCTCTCCTGAACCGGGCCTTTCCCCGGAGTGCGTAATCCTGACGTTTGACTGGACAGTTTTTGAGCTACGCGATTGTAGCACTTTAATGACCGTGTGATCCGTCCCCTTGTCCCACGGGCCGAGGTCTTTCAGCTGCGCGCTGGGCATCGGTGCGAAAGAGGAGGTGTTGCTGAGTCGGCTGCAGCTCTTATTTTTAGAAAAGGATCTATGCTAGTTCTCTAGTGGATGACGCTCTCCGCAAAGCGCTCCATCTCCTCGAGCTGAGGGCTACACTGAAGGAGCAGAAAGTCTACGCCAACAGCCTCGAACGCGGTAGCTTGGGCACGGACTTGCTGGGGTGTGCCTACTAGCCCAGAGCGCAGGCCACGGTTGGAGACGGAGTAATCTTCGAGCGAGACATGCTGCTCTAGCTGCGTTCCCGCGAGCCACTGCTGGTAGTTCGCATAGCCTGCTGCCGACTGCTTGACATCGGTGATGCGGGCTTTCTCTGCCTGCGCTTCTTCTTCGGTATCGCGGACGATACTGTAGCCGGAGACGCCAAACAGCAACGGAGGGAGGCGGTGCTTTGCCCGGCGTGCCTTCATGTCCGCGATGCGCTCCCCGATCTTGGCGGGGGGATCGCCGTGCATGACATAGCCGTCGCAGGTGCGGGCGATAAGCTCCTTACCCGCCTCCGACTCGCCGCCCGCGTAGAGGAGCGGGCGTGGGCGCGTGGGAACCGGCTTGGGCTGCAGAACATTGTCGGTGACCTGGTAGAGCTGCCCATTATGACTAAAGTGATCCCCGCTCCAGACGCCGTCGAGAACTTCGAGCCACTCCTGAGTGCGGGCGTAGCGGTCGTCGTGCTGCTCAAACGTCACCCCGTACTTGCGGGCCTCATCGGCCCACCACGACGACACGACATTGAGCGAGAGCCTGCCGCCGCTGATCTGGTCGATATTGGCCGCTTGCTTGCCCAGCAGCGCCGGGTTATGGAAGGTGGGGCGCACCGCCACCATGAGCTCCTGGGAATGGGTCACCGCGGCGAGTGCCGCCGCCGTGGACCAGGCATCCAGCGCCGGGGCATCGTCGCCCTTGATGTCGTTGAGGTTTAGCTCTGCAATGAGGCACAGGTCAAAGCCGATCTCCTCGGCGCGGCGTGCGAGCTTGGAGGCGTAGTCCCAGCTCGCCTCCATTTTCTCGTCTTCAACATTGCGGAGCCAGCCGCCAAAGACCGGGAGCCAGTAGCCGTAGCGCATGGGTTAGCCCTGTGCCTCCTGGAGCAGAAAGTCCACCAGCCGCTCATGGGGATCGAAACCAATCACGCGCTTGGCATCGGCCACAAAGTTGGAGAGCGCATTGATATCATAGTAGACCAAGCGGCCGTCGCGGTCATCGACCATGTACTCAATACCTCCGACATCGATCTTGGCCGCTTGCACGATGCGCTCGATGGCGGTGATGACTTCCTGAGGCGGCGTGTAGGCCTCGACCGTCAGGCCCGTTTTAGGCGCATCAATGGGACAAGCGGAGCGCACGAGCGCTTGGCCGTCGGCGGTCTGGCAGATGTCGGCAGGGCAGAGGTTGAAGCTCTCCCCAGTCGTGTAGACATTGATGGCGTAGAGAAACTTCCCACCGAGCGTCTCCACCCGTGTGATGTGGCCACCACGTGCAGGGATGTACTCCTGCACCAAGGCCGTGCTGTCTACGCCCAGCGAGATCGTCCCCGCCCCCGCCGCCCGCGCCAGCGCCTCGGGATCGTCGTAGCGGACAATTCCCGCGCCGCTTCCGCCGATATTGGCCTTCACCACGACCGGGAAGCGCAGCCCCTCGGCGGCTTGGGGAGCGAGCGCAGGATGGTTGATGACCCGCGCCTTGGGAGAGGCAAGCCCCAGCGACTCTAAGAGTCCGAGCTGGAGCGCCTTGCTCAGCTCCATGGTGTAGGCCGCCGAGCCATTGATCACCCTCAGCCCGAGGCGCTCGAAGTGCGCGACAAGCTGCTGGGTGTAGAAGAGGCTGTTTCCCGCCCCACGCAGGTAGGCCGAGGGGCTCATGCGGTTGATTACCAGAGAGTAGTCGTGGTCGTCGCGGGTGCTTGTTGGGTCGAAGAGGCTCTGGCGGGCATCGAGGCGGACATAGGAAACGCCGCGCTTCTCCAGCTCGGTAAAGAGGGGGCGGAACCAGTCGGGGTGTTCGTGGTAGATCGCAATCGGTTTTTGGGGAATTGACATGATTTCAATAGGTTACCCGATGAATCGTCAGGATTTGCGACGCCTTGCCTGACAATTTCCGTGTTGCGGAGCGCAAGCCCAGCACAAGCGTTTCGCGGGCGCGGGGTAAATCGGCATCGTCATCTGGTAAGACGGCGACTCACGACGCCAAGCCACGCAGGAGGAAGAAAAATTTATCTAATCTCCCTCAGAAACTGGCATTTCTGGGGGAGATTTTAGAGGCGCCGATCAGAATCGAACTGATGCATAAAGGTTTTGCAGACCTCTCCCTTACCACTTGGGCACGGCGCCATGTGCACGGAAAGTCTATCATGCCTCAGAGGCTCTGGCAACTGGCAAGGTGTAATATCTGACAAGGCCCCTTTGGCATAGGTCTTGCCTAATCCGGTAAACATGATGCGTGATGCCCGAGAGTTCAGCGCCCGTACGGGAGATTCTCTGCGCTGGTTTATCTACACTCTCTCTTTCGTTATGCCGATTCTTAGCCTTGCTATTTTAGGTCCCTGGCTGGGAATTCTTGCCGCCTGTGCAAGTGTTGGTTTCTGGCTTTGGTGGATACGCCCGCCCATCGGGCAGAACTGTAAACCTGTCACGTTGCTGGTGACCTTTATCTTGATTTTCGCCTCCGCCATCGTGGTATTGGGAGCCGAAAATCTCTTAGAGCGTCCTGCGGGCCAGCGCTCCCTTCTCTAGTTCCTAGTCGCCGTAAGCCCGCGCGAGCAGCTCGACGGGGTGCTGCACTTTAGGGGGCGTGATGCCCTCAGGCAGACCCTGTTCAATCCAGGCAAGGCAGCCAGGATTGCCCGTGAGAATCAGCTCCGCACCGGTTGCCAGCAGGTTAGTCACTTTCTTTTGTTGTAGCTCCCCTGCCATCGCGGGTTGAAGGTAGTTGTAGACCCCCGCACTCCCACAGCACTGGTCAGCATCCACACACTCGATGTACTCCACACCGGGAATCTGCTTAAGAAGCTGGCGCGGCGCATCGGCGATTTTCTGGCCATGGCGCAGGTGACAGGCATCGTGGTAGGTGATCTTCATCGGAATCCAGCGCGTCATCGGGCGCGGACCGATCTCCATCAGGTACTCGGTGACATCTTTGATACGTGCCGAAAATGCCGCCGCACGGCCTGCCCACTCCAAGTCGTCCTTGAGCAGGTGGCCGTAGTCTTTGAGAAATGAGCCACAGCCTGCGGAGTTCAGGATCAGGGCATCGTAGCTGGTGTTCTCAAACTGGGCGATGAGGCTCTTGGCCAGCTCTTTGGCCCCCTCAAGTTTCCCTTGGTGGCCATGCAGCGCTCCGCAGCAGGTCTGATTTTTAGGCACATGGACATCCAGGCCATTGGCAGCGAGAAGCTGCGTGGTCGCTTTATGCACAGGGCTGTAGAGCACGCTCATCACGCACCCCGTCAGCAGCGCCACTTTCCCACGCTTCTCGCCTCTTGCACGAATTAGCTCTGGTAGCGGCGCGGAGGCTTTTTCTAAGTCGGCAGGCAGAGGAAGCTCAGTATTGGTCGGTAGCCCAACAAACTTCGCGGCAAACGCCGGGATCTTGCCCCCCGTGAGCCGCCCCGCTTTGAGCGCCAGCTTCATCTTTTTGGGATCGGTGAGGAGCATCAGGAGGCCTTCGCGTAGCACACGCTCGCCCGTGGTGCGCGCGACTTGGTGCTCCTGAACATCGCGAAAGTGCTCTAGAAGATGGCCGTACGGGACGCCCGAGGGGCACGCCGTCTCACAGGCGCGGCAGCCCAGACAGCGGTCCAGATGGTAGCCCACACCTCCTGGCTGGCTCGCCTCTTCGCCCACCATGGGAAGCTTGCCCTCCAGCACATTGCGCATCAGCACCAGTCGCCCACGGGGGCTATCTGCCTCGTCGCCCGTTGCTCGATACGTCGGGCACGCGTCCAGACAGAACCCACAGTGAACACAGCTCAAGAGCCCCTTTTCAACATCCACTTCCTTCATACGCCACCATTGTACCCGTTTCCGCAACGGAGATTGTGGGTGGAGTCTGTAGGCAGAGAGTTTTGGAGAGAAAGAGAGATCACACCATGCCTACGATTACTGTATTTCAAGATGGGCTACTGGCCCGTCGCCGCCCGGAGCTTTTGGAGCCGGAGGCCGCCGAGAAGATGGCGAGCGCGATGAACCACCTGCCGACGATCTTAGAGGCCTGGGTGCAGGCCGTGCCGCGTAGTAAACGAAAAGCAGTGTGCTGGCTCCCCAGTAGCGCCCGTGCGCAGGCAGCGATGGAGCAGGCACTCCTGAAAAACGAGACCCAAAAGGCGCGGACGGAAGGCCCGGCGTTTGTCTGGTCGGCGACGGTTTTCGGCCCTGAGGTCGTTGCCTGCTACAACCCCAAGAGCGGAAATGCGTATCTGGTAACACGGGGCGAAAGTGGGCAATATCGGTGCCAGTGCCCACGTTTTCAGAGCGCGGGAGTCTGCAAACACACCTGCGCCGCGAAAATACGCCAATTGTCCGATTGATTAGGACTGTCTGCATGTGCTAAGATGGGGTCATGGATAAAACTCTTACGTCACACGCCGGGCTCCTTGCCTGGGTCGAGGAAAGCACACGCCTCTGTCAACCCGAGCGAGTTCACTGGTGCACGGGCTCCGAAGACGAAGCCCAGTGGCTGATCTCCACCTTGGTGGCGGCCAAAGGTCTCATTCCCCTCAACCACGATGAGTGGCCCAACTGCTATCTGCACCGCTCGAATCCCAACGATGTCGCACGCGTGGAAGATCGCACGTTTATCTGCTCCCAGTCCCCAGACGACGCGGGGCCGACGAACCACTGGATGGCTCCCGACGAGGCCAAGAAGCTTCTGTATAGTATTTTCGAGGGCTCGATGAAGGGGCGGACGATGTATGTCGTGCCCTACATCATGGGACCTGCGGGCTCCCCGTTCTCCAAAGTGGGCGTGGAGATCACTGACAGTGCCTATGTCGCGCTCTCGATGCGGATCATGACCCGAATGGGCAAGATCGCTCTGGAGACCCTGGGCACTGAGGGCGCGTTTGTGCCCGGCCTGCACTCCACTGCCGAGCTGGATCCGGAGAAGCGCTATATCTGCCACTTCCCCGACGAGAAAGAACGACTGATCCTCTCGGTCAACTCCGGCTACGGCGGCAATGCACTACTGGGCAAGAAGTGCTTTGCACTGCGCATTGCCTCGGCCCTCGCCCGCGACGAAGGCTGGCTGGCGGAGCACATGCTGATCCTGGAGTTAGAAGACCCGCAAGGCGAGAAGCTCTACTTCACCGGCGCGTTTCCGTCGGCGTGTGGCAAGACGAATCTGGCGATGCTGGAGTCTATCTTCCCCGATTGGAAAGTTCGCACGATCGGCGATGATATCGCGTGGCTACGGATCGGCGAGGACGGGCGGCTCTGGGCGGTAAACCCCGAGGCGGGCTTCTTTGGAGTCGCACCGGGCACCAGCGAGAAGACCAACCCATCGGCGATGGAGACGATTCGCTCCAACACCCTCTTTACCAACGTCGCCCGCACCGACGACGGCGATCCCTGGTGGGAAGGCATCGGCCCCGCCCCCGAGTTCCTCACGGACTGGAAGGGCGAGCGCCGCCCGGGCGACGACACAGCAGGGGGGCGGTTCTCTCAGCCCAACTCGCGCTTCACGGCCCCGGCCAAGCAGTGCCCGACGATCTCCCCGCACTGGGAAGACCCACAGGGCGTCCCGATCTCTGGGATTCTCTTCGGAGGCCGCCGCAACGACACGATGCCGCTGGTTCTCGAAGCCAACTCCTGGGAGCACGGTGTCTTTCTGGGTGCGACCATGGCCTCCCAGACCACAGCAGCAGCAGGCGGCGCGCAAGGTGTCCTGCGCCGTGATCCGATGGCGATGCTCCCCTTCTGTGGCTACCACATGGGCGACTATTTTGCGCACTGGCTCGAAATGGGCAAGCGCATCCCCAACCCGCCCAAGGTCTTCCATGTGAACTGGTTCCAGAAAGACGACGAGGGCAACTTCCTCTGGCCCGGCTACGGCGAGAACCTACGCCCCCTGCTCTGGGCCCGCGAGCGGATTCTGGGAGTCGGGGAAGCCATCGAGACTCCCATAGGCACAGTTCCTACTCCTGATGGCATGAACCTAGAGGGCCTCTCCCTCGCCGAGGGCGTCATGGAGCGCCTGCTCGAAGTCAACCACGACCGCTGGGCGCAGGAGTGCGACGCCATCGCCAAGCACTTCGAGACCTTCGGCGAGAAACTTCCTCCGGCGCTAAGCGCTGAGCTAGAGGCACTCCGCCAGCGAGTCGGGTAGTGCCCGGTACAATAGTGCGTGCCGCTCTATAAAACTGTCGCCCTAGTGCTCCGTCGCATCCCGCTGGGAGAGAAAGATAAAATCGTCACGCTCTTCTCGCGGGACTTGGGCAAGCTCCGAGCCGTGGCGAAAGGTGCACGCAAGCCGACCTCCAAGCTCTCCGGGGCGAGCGAGCCGCTCCTCTTGCTGCGTGCCTCACTTGCTGAGGGCAGCTCGCTCGATGTGCTCTCCGAGGCCGAGGTGCGCGAGGCGTTTCCCAAGCTCAAGTCCGACTACGGGCGTTTCCTCAGGGCCACCTACGCCTGCGAGCTTCTGGAGAAAGTGATGGAGGAGCGCGACCCACACCCGGAGTCTTTTGACCTACTGCTCTCCACGCTCTATATCCTCCAGCACGCCGTCCAGCCCGACACCGCGCTCCATGCCTTCGAGCTTCAGCTGCTCGCCCAGATCGGCTACGAGCCTCAGCTCAGCACCTGCATCCGCTGCGACAACCCCTTCGACACCGACTACCCCCCCGTCGGCTACTCGCCCTCACGCGGCGGTGCACTCTGCATCCCCTGCACCGAGTTTCTGGGAGTCGAGGCCATGCCCTGCAACGCGACCACGATTCTGCTCCTTGAGCGTCTCACCAGCCTGACGAACGCCAAAGCTCTCGCCGCCCTGGAGCTTCCCGAAGAGGCACTCACCGAGATCAACCGCCTGGTTCGCTCCCACCTACGCTATCGGGTAGAGCGTGAGATTAAGTCACTAGGAATGCTGGATGCCCATCGCCTCGCCCATCCCAGTGAAGAACCTCACACTTCTGAAATATAGCAACTCGGCATAGTCTTTGCTTAATGTCTTCAGCATGAACAACGTGCAAAAACAACGACGTGGGCACTCCGCTATGGAGATCATGACCGTGACGGTCACAATTGCCGGGCTTGCCATGATTGCAATCCCCAACATGATTCATGCCCGAGAGACAGCGCAGCAAAAGAGCTGTGTCGAGACACTGCGACGGGTTCGGAATGCCAAGGAGGAGTTCTTTATGGAAAACCATCTCCCTGCTACCCACACCCCCACCCTAAACGAGCTTGTCGGCGCAGATAAGTACCTCAAGACCACTCCTCAGTGTCCCAGCGGAGGAGCCTACTCCCTCGGCAGTGGCACGGAGGAGCCCACCTGCAACCACGCCAGACATTCCCTCGACCAGAGTGGCGGCTCATAAGGTTTAACAACTTAGGTAAACGGGGTAGCATTGTAACAATGAAACGAAAAACTCTTCTCGGACTCTCGCTGGTGAGTGTTCTGACCCTCTGGGCCGGTGCCAGCCTCTCACAGATCAACCGCTTCGACACACAGCTCTCCCCTCAGCTTCGCCCGATCAACCTCTCGAAGTTTGTACAGGCGGGGAAGCTGGGCGAGCTACGCCTAGCGCAGCAAGACAAGTTTAATACGCTGACGGATCTCGATGGCAAGCTCTTTGCCGCCGCACCGCGCACCGTGGCCGCACTCGGAGACAAGGGCGAGGTGCTTCGCCGCTACAGTGTGAGCATTGACAAGCTCTCGATTTCCAAGCACACCGCCGATCAGCTTCTTCTGGGTGATGGCGCCCGCAAGATTCTGATTGGGCTGAATGTCGCCAGTGGCCAGACTACGGAGCTCTTGCGCTTGGATGCTGTCACCGATCCCAATGCGAGCCAGGAGCCCGAGAGTGCGCTTCTCAAGTCGGGCGAGCTGACCGCAGTGGCCTCCAATGGCAAAGAGGTCTTTGTGGCGATGGAGGCGGGCTTCTCCAGCGCCATCTTCAAAATTGACCTCGCCACCAAGCGCATTGTTAGCCGTGGCTGGGCTCCGGGCGCGGAGATGAGCGCCATGGCGTTTTTCCAGAGCGGGCTCTATGTGCTCACGGGCAATGGCTCGCAGGTCGCCCGCTACACCGATACCGTTGAGAAAACCCACGATAAGATCGAGCTACCTCAGGCAGGTGCAAGAGGCCTCGCCCTCCGCGATGGGGAGATCAATGTCCTCACCGACAGCGTGAGCCGCATCAGCAAGTACCAGATCGACAAAGCGCTCACCAATCTCAACACCACACGACTCAATGTGGATGTGATACGCCGAGTGGATGTTCGGATTCCCAAGATCGACTGGAGCAAGCTTCTGGTCAAGCACTATGCCGTACTGATCTGCGGCGATCTGGCGGAGAACTTTGCAGGCGAGTGCTTCTGGAACGACACGGTCTGGATGTACAAGACCTTGCTTAAAAATGGCTACAAGCCCGAGAACATCTTCGTGCTCTACGGCGACGGTGCAGACTACGCCTCGGCCAATCCCAAGTACCGCCACCCTAGCACGGTCACGGACTTTCCCGCAAGCCCCACCTGGGTCAATAAAGTCTTTGATGGCCTGAAGAATGGCGATGCCGCCAATAGCCTCCCCAAGCTCGATGGCAACGACACGCTCTTTGTCTGGACCTTTGACCACGGTGGTGGCGGCATGAACGCCACCCTGAGCCTGCGAGGAGGCAGTATTACCGATACGGACTTTGCCAACAAGCTCAACGCCATCCCCTACGCCTCCCGCGCAATCTTCATGCAGCAGTGCCGAAGCGGTGGATTTATCGACAACCTGCAAAATAGCAAGACCTTTATTGCCACGGCCTGCCGATTCGACGAAAATGCCCGCCCCGCCGACACCGAGTTTGAGACTGTCGGTGGACGGCAGTACAGCCATGGGGAGTTCAACTATCACATCACGACGGCCCTAGACCGCCTCACCCCTACCGGTGGCGGGATCAACGCCGACACCAACGGCGATGGCAAGATCTCCGTCCGCGAGATGTCGGAGTGGAACCGCACCCACGAAAACCTCCCCGAGAACCCCCAAACCAACGATGGCGGCCCTGGAAACAGTTTCGTCTTCCCGAAGTAAACATCGTCTCAACGAGAAAACGCCCCGGTGGTTGTCGGGGCGTTTTTTCCTTTCCACAATTGGGGGTTTGGCGTAGAATAGAAACGTTATGCCGGTCTCGTCAACCCTTCTGCTTAGCTAGCTGTCCGAAAAAATGGGGATAGGTCATGCTATTCTTTGAGAGTGTGGATCCGATCGGCGGCGAGGTCTTTGTGCTCGGTGGTCTTGCCGCTGGGCCACTTGACAGTGACCGTCGCCTTGGTCGCACTCCCCAGTCCAAGATGCACACGGGAGTCCGAGGCCGACATATAGGAGCCGTCGGTCTGGCAGTGGCGCAGGAGCTTTTTGCCCTCGGGGAGCGTGACATTGATCAGTGCGCCGTGCGTGAGCTTGCCGGTGAGTTTGAGCAGCAGCCAGTGGCCCGCTTGAGGCGTCTCGTTGTGCAGGAGAACAACCTTGCCCTCGCTGTCGACGATCAGCGCGTCGAGGCGACCGTCGTTGTCAAAGTCGCCCACCGCAAGACCGCGCCCCACGAGCTTGCCGACGGCTTCGACTCCTGATGACGGGGAGACATCATCGAAGAGGCCCTTATTGTTGCGCAGTAGCACCAGCGGTTGACGGTAGGTGGTGTCCTCAAGCTCCTCAATGTTGTCCTGGACATGGCCACTCGCGATCAGCACATCGAGCCAGCCATCGTTGTCCGCATCCAGAAACTTACAACCAAACGAGACATACGGCATGGCGATGCGGCCAAGGCCACTCTCAAACGAGACATCGGAGAAGAAGCGCTCACCGTCGTTGCGGTAGAGACTCTTGGCCTCGCTCCGAAACGTCGTGACCACCAGGTCGAGCTTGCCATCGTTGTTGTAGTCGCCCCAGTCAATCCCCATTCCCGCGTGAATGCTCCCATCGCGATCCCGTGCAACATTGGCCTCGACTCCAATATCGCGTAGCTTGCCGCCCCCCTCTCCCAGAAATAAGTTCCCATCGGTCTCATCGTTGGCGACTGCGATACTCTCGTGCCCGGAGCCATCAAAGTCGACGGCAGCCACTCCCAAGCCCTTGCCCGCGTGTTTGTGTGCACCCCATGCCTGAGTCACATCCATAAACTTGCCGCGCTTGTTCTGGTAGAGCTTGCCTTTAATGGGCTGGTAGTACTTGGGGCCGCACGAGCTCAGGATCTTCTTGGACTTATCGTTGGTGGGAAAGTAGCAGAGCTGTGGCTTAGACTGAGGGCTGAAATCCACGTAGTTGGCGATATAGAGATCCAGAAACCCATCATCATCCAGATCCGTCCAAGTTGCCGATGTTCCCCAGGCTTGGGGAGGGAGTCCGGCTTGCTTGGTCACATCGGTAAACTTCTTGCCGCCCTCGTTGTGCAGCAAGCGCCCCTCACGGTACCCGGAGAGATACACGTCCACAAAGCCATCGTTATCAAAGTCACCCACCGCGCAACCCAGAAAATAGCCTGATAGGTTCCCCAGAACAGAAGCACTCATGTCGGTGAACTTACCCGCACCGTCCCCGCGAAACAGACCAGGCTTTGGCCCCACCAAAAGAATATCTAAATTCCCGTCGCCGTCGTAGTCTAGAAACGCACAGCCGTTGCCAATCGTCTGCAATATCGTCAACGGACGCTTGCCTGGAGCGCTCCAGGAGTACTGCAAACCCGCTTCCTCAGCCATGCTCCGAAAGCGAATCGTAGAAGCTGCCTCACCAGGCTTTGTCTCTGCCGCTCCAGTGAGTGAGGTAGTGGGCGCCTTCGTCCGTCCGCAGCCCACAAGCGTGAGCAGTAGGAGCGCGATACCCCGCACTTCAGCGCGTCGCGTTCTGCAAGAGAGTGTTCTCATGGCGTTTTCTTGGCTCTGGGTTTCTGCCACTCGGTGGAGGCGGCGAGGGTACGCTCGTTCATGAGATTTACCAGGCCTTGCTCGGCCTTTTCGGGGTACTTCTGGATCATCTCAATGGTTTCCTCCTCAAATTTTGCCTTGTCATCCTCGCCACCCTCCCGGTAGAGCATGGCAAGCTTGCGGCGAATCTCTGGGTTGGAGGGCTCACGCTGACGGGCCTCTTCCAGGGGGGCAAGTACCATGCGGTAGGCCCCGAGGTTGCGTGCGATCTTTTCCGCCTTCAGCGCCTCATCGTCGCGCTTAAGCCGCCTGAGGGCACGTGCGGCATAAGTAAAAGCACGGTCAGAGTAGGGATCCAGTGCGCTCGCTTCGACAAGATAGGGCAGGGCCTCCTCGGCCTTGCCTTGATCCAGTAGGAGCTGTCCCAGACGGAGCTGGGCGGTGGCGGAGCGGGGGTAGAGCTCCAGAGAGCGGCGCAAGTGCTTTTCCGCATCAGCTTTTCGGTTCTGATCGCTTCGGCTATCGAGCTGGGAGTTGGCAAGCAAGTAGTGCGCCCGGGCATCATTGGGCTCGGCAGCTAGGCGGCGGTTCAGAACGGCCTCCGCCTCAGGGAAGCGCCCGGAGAGTCGAAGTGCATCGTAGAGCTCACCGTAGTAGTCCAGGCGCGTGGGATCGAGCTGCCGGGCCCGCTCAAAGGCTTCAATCACTCTATCCCAGTGCAGCTTTTGATTGAAGTGCGCCTTGCCCAGCACGATCCAGGCATCCACCGACTTTGGGTTAAGCGTGACGGCTTTCTGTGCCATCTCGGCGCCCAGATAGACCAGATGCTTTTCGGTGGCGCAGCGGGCGACACCGAGCACCGCAAGGAAGTTGTCGGGGCGCTCTTTGACGCAGGCACGGTAGATGGTTCCTGCCCTTGCGATGCTGCCCGCGGCATAGCGTACATCGGCTAGTGCCATCGCCGCCTCGAAGTTCTTCGGGTCTTTCTTGAGCAGGGCTATCAGAACGGGCTCGGCATCGGGATAGCGGTGGTTGGCACTCAGTGCTCTTGCCCAGGCGATCTGAACGGTGGCATCCTGAGGCTTCTCCCGAGCAAGCTTCTCCAGTGTGGTCAGGCCCGCATGGCTGGGATCACGGCGACCCTGACTCTCTAAAAAGCCGCTGAGGAAGCTGGGGGTGAGATAGCTCTCTAGCACGCCGGGACCTTCCGGCGAGATTACCTTCGCGATTTCCAGAGGATCACTCTCGGGAGGCTGCGCCTCAAGACGGCCCGCCGCTGCATTGAGGCTCTCCGCGAGCTTTGGGTTCTTGGCTCCAAGCTTGAGGATCCCTGCCGCCATTGCGGGGTCCCCACTGGCGGCTGCCGCACCTGCCCAGGTAAGCCAGAGCTTAGACTCCGTATTACCCTGCTCGGCGATGTGCCGAAGAGCCGTGGCAGCGGAAGCGAACTCGCGTGCTTGAATCCATCGGTGGGCAAGGGCGATCTGAAGCGATTCCTCCTCGGGATGCCGGGTCGCCTCTCGCTCCAGCTCAGGAAGGGAGAGCTCCCGGAGCTGCGCCTGACGCCAGGCATTTTTTCCCCAATAGCCTCCCGCGGCCCCTGCGGTCAGGAGCAAGGCGAACACGAGGGCGCGGCGGCGGATGGCAGGGGACATAACTTAGCTTGTTCTTCCCAAAAAAAACAGAGGTATTCGGGGTTCCTTATACCTCTGGAGTCGTTAAAAATCAATCGTCAGTTGTGAGCCGATCTACTTGATCGGTGCTCCATTACCGCGCATCTTATCCTTCATGGCCTGGGGCATTCCTGAGGAATAGCCCCCCGGACCACTGGGAGCCGCTTGCGGATTGGTGGGGGGTGGCGGGGGCGCTTCTTCCTTCCGGCAGCCGGTCGCGCCCAGGGCAAGGAGCAGAAGTCCTAGAGAAACACTTCGTTTCATGGCAGCTTTCCTTATGGCTTGGCACGCTTGAAGAGGCGGAAGTCATTGGCTGCCATATCACGGAAGCCGTGCGCCTTGACATGTCCGTCGCCAAAGATCACGGTGCTCTTGTCAAAGTGTCCCTTGTAGGGCTTGGTTGCCCAGTTGCCCGTACAGCCGATGGCTGCTCCAACGGCATTATCCTGTGCGTTGCCCATGATGCGACCCGCGAGCTTCCAGGCATCACAGTTGGTGAAGCCAGAGCCCCAGGGAGTGCCCACTACCCAAGTCTCTGCCTCCGTGCTGGCCTCCACAAAGACAATGGTGTCCGCAGGAGCATCCAGAGACGCCATGCCATAAGGAGTGGACATGTCCTGTCCTGCGGCATCTCTTACTCCCATCCAGGGGTTCGTCGAAGTACCCGTGTTGGGGTCGGGGCGTGCAACCGCCGTGTTGAGTGCCCCAACCAGGCCGTAGGTACGGCGCTTGATATTACCAGGACGAGCGTACCTGCCATCGTAGAAGTCACCGAAGGAGTTTGTCACCCACCCGGCAATCGCATGGGCATCACCTGGGCATGCGAAGAGGCCATCGTTCTTGATATAGGGCATGAGCTGAACGTCATAAGGCACGCGATCACAGGTACCCGGTGCGATAGGCACAGCGCGGGGGAACATGACGGGGTAGGTCTCGTCGTAGTCCTGGACATACATCATCAGTGCGGTTCCCAGCTGCTTGCCATTGGAGATACAGGCAATCGCGCGGGCACGCTCACGTGCCTGGGCAAAGACGGGAAACAAAATCGCGGCCAGAATCGCGATGATCGCGATAACAACAAGAAGTTCAATGAGGGTAAAACCCTGCTTGCGAGTATTTAGGGACATTTCTTATTCCTTTATAAGAGGAAGCCTTGGGATACATCAGTGGAATTGGCTTACAGACTAGAACTGATTGAAAAAACGAAAAATAAGCGACTTATATCGCTAAAAGATATATATTTTTAATACTGATTACAGCTTTGTACCTCCCTTCTGAGCAGGAGGAGGGCCGACGGTGCCACGCTCTACCCACTCTCCTGGAAGAAGGACTTGCTGGGGAGAGTGTTTTTCACTCTGTATTTGTTCCAAAAGTATTCGAATGGCATGCTCTCCCTCTGCCCAGAGTGGCTGACGGATCGTCGTGAGAGGGGGATGAGAGAGTGCCGCAATCTGGTCATCGTTGATGCCTACCACCGAGAAATCTTGAGGAACCAAGGCTCCTCTTTCGTGAATGGCATGGATGGCACCGATAGCAATCGCATCATCTCCGCAGAAAAAGGCGGTGGGACGCTGATTTTTGGGAAGATTAAGTAATAAGCTCGCTTCTCGATACCCCGATGCCTCACTATAGTGCCCACAGACGATAAAGCTTGTCGCCATGCTCAGATTCTTACGGCTTAGTGCATTGCAGTAACCTTGGCGTCGTTCGTGGCTGCTGCGTAGCTCCGAGTCTCCCCCCAGATACGCGATACGCTGATGGCCCGCTTCTATAAGCTTTGTCGTTGCGAGCTCACCCGCATGCACATTATCCATGTCCACGACGGAGATGGGGAGCTCAGGACGGTTCTCTCCCAGGAAAACAATCGGCAGCTTGGTGGCGATAAGCGGCGCAATCACCTCGTTGCAGAACGTCGGGGTGACAAAGATCAGCCCATCACAGTGGCCATCCAGATAGCGTGAGAGATGACGCGGCAGCTCGTCCCAGGTGTCTTCGGTGATAATCAAGGCGCGCTGGTGGTACTTCTGTGCTCCGAGCAACAGGCCATCAAAAATGGGGCCAAAGTAGCGATCTCCAAAGAGTGAAGGCCGATCCGAGAACGAGGCGACAATGCCTAGAGTGTCCATGCGGCGACGCGCCAAACCACGCGCCACCCCATTGGGATGGTAGCCCAGCTCGTCCACGGTTTTTAATACCTTTGCGCGGGTTTCCTCACTCGCTTCCCCCGTCTTACCATTAAGAACCGAGGAAACCGTCATTGCAGAGAGGCCACACGCTCGGGCGACATCACGTATTGTTGGCACGTCACCGTTCCCTTATGTCAAAAAGCCTTACCGGTAAGGCTCTGTAAAGATTCTATCACCCCAACCGTTTGGGTTGCAAGTGTCTCAGTCGCATTTTTTCGCCGGGCTTATTGAACCTCGAAATCAAACTTGAAGCGCTGGGTGCTGGCGATGGCCTGGCCGTTTTTTAGACCGGGAGCGTGAGAGCCAAGGCTATGCCGACTGAGCCAGGCTGCCGGATTGCTGCTTGCGCCCTAGTTGGCCAAGTGCTTTCCGCAATCGCAGGGCATGGCGTAGAATAGAAGTGATATGCCGACGCCTGAAATCCCCCTTGAAAAACTGACCCCGATGCTCCGCCTCTATGTGACCATGAAGCAGGAGCGCCCCGACTGTGTGCTCTTTATGCGGGTGGGAGACTTCTTCGAGGCGTATGGCGACGATGCTGAGCTGATCGCACGGGAGCTGGAGATCACGCTCACGGGGCGCGAAGTGCAGGGCTACGAGGGAAAATACCCGATGGCCGGCGTCCCCCACCATGCGCTGGAGCGCTACATGGCGCGGCTGGTGCAGAAGGGCTTCAAGGTCGCCATCTGCGATCAGATTGAGGATCCGAAGCTCGCGAAAGGCTTGGTGAAGCGCGCCGTTACGAGAGTCGTGACACCGGGGACGCTGGTCGAGGATGCGCTACTCGATGCCAAGAGCAACAACTATCTCGTGGCGGCGATTCTCTCCAAGCCGGTCAATGGAATCGGGGTGGTGGATGTCTCGACCGGCGAGTTTCTCATCACGGAGGTCGGGGAGGACGAGGGAATCGCCAAGGTGGTCGAGGAGATCCTGCGCCTCCAGCCCGCCGAGTGCCTGGTGCCTGAGGGGATGGACGAGCTCGCGGAGGCGATTGCGGCGGCGTGCCCGGCGACCCTGACACGGCTAGGGAAACAGAAGCTCCCACGCTTGCCGCGCGAGGCGCTTCTGGAGCACTTTGGGGTGCAGACCCTCAAGGGCTTCGGCTGCGATGATTACTCTGCGGGGCTCAGCGCCGCCGCCGCACTCTTGGAGTACTTGAAGGCCACCTACATGGGCGCGGTAGGCCACATTCGGACCCTGGCGACCTACTCCACCGAGGATGCGATGTACTTAGATGCATCGGCGCGACGGAATTTAGAGCTAACGGCGGGCCTCTATGATAGCGCTCGGAATAAGTCGCTGCTGGCGGTACTTGATGAGACGCGGACATCGATGGGCGGACGCATGCTCAAGAAGTGGCTTGATGCCCCCCTGCTCTCGGTAGAGAAGATCAACGCAAGATTAGATGCGGTCGAGGCTTTTTATGATGATGCCTTGACCCGCGGCGATGTCCGCGATACGCTCCGGGCAGTCGCGGACCTGGAGCGGCTGATGGCGCGGCTCTCGACCGGCGCGGCCAATGCCCGTGACTTGGTGGCGCTGCGACAATCTCTGGAGCGCATCCCCGAGGTCGCGGCGCAGGCCTTGCAGATCGAGCACCCAGCGATTCAGGCGCTGGCTGGGGCACTGGATGGCCTACCCACGCTCACAGAGCTCCTCACCAGCGCCATCGCCGATGAGCCACCGCTGACCGTGCGTGAGGGCAATCTCATCAAGGACGGCTACGACGAGAACCTTGATGAATTGCGCCAGATTGTCCGAGGAGGCAAGAGCTGGATCGCGACTTTAGAGGCTGACGAGCGCGAGAAGACGGGCATCAAGAGCCTCAAGGTGGGCTTTAACTCGGTCTTTGGCTACTTTATCGAAGTGACAAAGGCGAACCTGGCCTATGTCCCAAAAGACTACATCCGAAAGCAGACAATGTCTACGGGCGAGCGCTACATCACGCCGGAGCTTAAGGAGATGGAGTCCAAGGTGCTTGGCGCCGAGGAGCGGATTAACTCCCTGGAGTACGATCTATTTGTCTCGGTGCGGGACTACGTGGCGCAGGAGTTCACCGGCGCCGTGCTCGCGGTCGCGCAAGCAGTGGCGAAACTGGATGTGGTGGCATCGCTGGCAGAAGTGGCGCAAAACAACCGTTTCGTGCGGCCTACTGTAGACACCACCGATATTCTCGATATCAAGGGCGGGCGGCACCCGGTCGTGGAGCGACTGATGGGCTCGGCGGCGAACTTCATCCCCAACGATACCTATCTGGACACCGACCAGCAGCAGGTCCATATCATCACCGGCCCCAACTCCGCAGGTAAGTCCACGGTGCTACGCCAAGTCGCGCTGATTGTCTTGCTCGCCCAAGTGGGAAGCTTTGTCCCCGCCGACTCCGTGCAGGTTGGGCTTGTGGACCGCATCTTCACCCGTGTCGGGGCGCACGATGACCTCGCCGCTGGGCAGTCTACGTTTATGGTGGAGATGACCGAGACCGCAGAGATTCTCAACAACGCCACCGAGCGCAGCCTCGTGATCCTCGATGAGATCGGGCGCGGCACGAGCACCTTTGACGGTGTCTCGATTGCGTGGGCGGTCGCGGAGTTTCTGGCCGCACGCGGCTGTAAGACCCTCTTTGCGACCCACTACCACCTGCTCAATGAGCTCGAAAAGCAGCTCCCGAATGTGAAGAACTACCGAATCGCCGTCAAAGAGACCAACGATAGGATCATCTGGCTCCGCAAGGTGCTCCCCGGTGGCACGGACAAGAGCTACGGCATCCAAGTAGGCCGCATGGCCGGCCTGCCCCCGACCGTGATCGAGCGCTCCAAAGAGATTCTCAGTGACCTCGAAAAAGATGGCTCCAAGCGCCGCGACACCCTCGGCGGCGTCAGTGTCGCACCGAAATCACAAAAGCTCCAAATGACACTTTTCGAGGCCGAGGAGCACCCTGTAGTGGAAGAGCTACGCGGGCTAGACATCAACACGCTCTCGCCTGTCGAGGCACTCATTGCCCTCCAACGACTCCAAAAATCTGCAAAGAAATGATACAACAAGTCCATAATTTGATACTGCTGGCGAGCTCATGCGGCGACGCGGTGACGGTTAAGATGTCATCCGGTAGCGGTTAAATGGCTTGGTGAAACAAGACTTTTGAGAGTCGGCCTGCCAGCTCCTGCTTCAGAAGCTGGCTTGGCCCTTCGATACAGATACGGCGCACGGCGGGACACCCTGGAGTGCATCGAGAACGTACTGAATCGAGGTGCGTCCGTGGTATGGGATCAGCGCCCTATACCCCAGAACATAGCCTTCAAAAAGTGAGGTTAGGGCTTCACTTTCAGTCGGTGATGGCTTTTTTAATCTTGGGGGTCAGCGTCAGAGCATCGCCTGCGTTCTTGCCCATCTTCTCCGTTGCAGCTCCCAATCAATGCTCCCCAGTGCCAGCGGCGAGATCAGGACTTTGTGATCCAAGAGCCAGTTGCCGGTATTGACGATTAGATAGCGAATGATCCAGAACTCATCCTCAAAGAGAAACTTATCCACCTTCCCCACTTCACCATCGAGTGCATGAATCGTCAGGCCATGTAGTTTTTTCACTTCAACTAGCATTGTTTATTTCCTGCTGTATCTGCGGCTCCGAAGGCTGCAAATGTGCCTCGACCATCCAGAGCCACTTATCAATGCCACGAGAGATCTCGGTGAAGATATCGGCAGAATCGGCATCTTCAAAAGCACTGCAGTCGGTGATACCTTCGCGGACGAGAGCTCCAAAGGCTGCCAGTGCATCGGCAAGAGCGTTTAGATGCTCGTCGCCTTTGGTGATCTCATGCGGGTACTCCGCGAGGCTTGAGCTGGCGGCAACCTCACGTGCGGTGCCACGTGCGGTGCCACCAAGCTGTACGAGTCTTTCCGCGATCAGATCAGAGTAGGCTTCGATATCTTCCGCGACCTCATCAAAAAGAAGGTGGAGTGCATGAAACGAAGGGCCTTTGACATTCCAGTGTGCTTGTTTGGCCTGTGTTCCTAGATCTAGACAATCCGCAAGCCGGGTATTCAGGTAGGAAACGACTTGAATCCGTGCCTTAAGCGGGATATCGTTTTTCGTTTGTTGCATAGCTCTCGTATGTAATCAAATCCACTAAGGTTTCACGTTAATTTCATCGCGCCTAAAATATCTGTGAGAGGGATAACGGCGAAGCTGCTGGTAGAGTCGGACATGGCGTAGGGCAAGATTAGCTCGTCGTGGTGGAGCTGAGCACCACAGCTGTAGACCACGTTTGGAACATAGCCCTCGCGCTCTTGCGGAAGCGGTGTGAGCAGCGGCTCGTGGAGCCGCCCTATCACATGGGAAGGATCGTCTTTGTCGAGCAAGATCGCGCCGATTGCGTACTGGCGCATCGGTCCGACACCGTGGGTCAGAACCAGCCATCCGGCATCGGTCTCTATGGGGGAGCCACAGTTTCCCATCTGGACATACTCCCAGGGATACGTGGGCTTGAGGAGAACTTCTTTGGTGTACCAGAAGTGCAGGTGATCTGAGCACATCAGAAAGATATTCTCGTTGTCCTGGCGCGAGAGCATGGCGTAGCGGCCGTTAATGCGGCGTGGAAAGAGCGCCATGCCTTTATTGTGAATCTCGGGGCCATTGAGCGTGGTCATCTCAAAACTTAGAAAGTCGTTGGTCTGGAGCAGCTGCGGCATGGTGACCTTGCCATCGTAGGCGGTGTAGGTTGCGTAGTAGGTCGTTTTACCGTCGTCGTCTCGGAAAGCCACAAAACGTGCGTCTTCGATGCCATTGATCTCCGTGGGTGAGGTGGGAAACAAGACCCGCTCACTGAGTGGCTGCTCTGGCAAGAACGTGGCAACATAGTTGGCCCGAGCGAGCGTGAGCATGCTATTGAGCTGGGGCGCACTTCCCAATATCCCTCGGCTCTGCCTCTGGACAAGGCTCACACTGGTCTTGAGCTCGTCGAGCGTAAACTGCTCTTTAAGCGTCGAGAGCACTGAGGCCACCAAGTCATCGCGATGGTCCATCTCATGGAGCTTGCGTTCAAAGAGAGTGCGCTCATAGGGGGGATAGGAGACGCTAGCCGGGCTGGTAACAAAGCGCGTCGCCTCCTCCACCGTGATGTGGTTGGTCGCATCCACAATCCCGGTACGAAAGGCAATAGACGAGATATGCCCCTCCCCCGTTGCCCGGAGGCTCAAGACAAAGCGCTGGCTTCCCGGCGAGACGCCACTCTGATCCGGATGCCACACCAGAGACGGGTTAAAGAGGGCGGCCCCTTCTAGGGCGTATTCCTGGGTAAAGTACGCCCCAATCAGTAGCTTGCGCTCCTCGCTGACGGGCGAATCGGTGAGCAGAAGCGCCTTGAGTTGCTCAAAGCGCCGGAGCCAGTAGGCTTGAAGACCACGGTGCCGGTCCGAGAACTCGCGAAGGATCCGCGCCAGCTCTGACCGCACTTCCTCCTCGGGCAGTGCACAGATCCGCGCGATGATCTGCAGGCTCCGCTGCTCCGTCGTGGGGTTGAATGCCCGCAGCAGAACCCGCGCGCTATCTGACTTCAAGAGAGGCCCCGTATGCCGGACACGAAGAAGATCCGCTTCGTTGTTTTTCATGATTTGAAAACCTAAAAACCGCGCCTTCTGAAAGCCTCAGAAGGCGCGGTCTTGTCTTTTGTCTCTAAGTGGTTTAGAAGCGACGGCCTATAGAGAAAGCCAGAGCGCTCGGGTCATTGCCATGGACTTTATTGATCATGTGGTAAGTCACCTCGCCGAAGTAGCCATCGTTGAGCTCATAGCCACCGAAGATTTTCCCACCGATCTTGCTATTTGAGTTGCCCATCTTGACGCTATAGGAGCCAATACCTCCGCCGATGAAGTACCGACCGTGTGTCACCGGTGCTCGGCTTAGGTAGCGTGCAGAGACACCAAACGCTGCGACAGAGTTTGTGGTGCCATTGCGGTTGTTCTGGGCATAGTCAAAGTAGACCCCTAAGATTGTGGGTCTCTCTGCGGTGGACTTGCCTGCATCGTACGAGAGGCTAAGCATCGGCAAGGTCGAGCCCATCGCGGTACGGGTAGCACCACTTGTGGGGTTGTAGGTTCCGATAGAGACGCGGAAAGGCTTCTCGGAAGCGAGTATTGTGGTCTGAGCTTGGGCGGTAGATCCCGCTATTCCTAAAGCTATTGTTATCGCAATCATTGTACTTGTGTTCATTTAAATCTCTTTCTTGTCTGCAAATGGATTTGTATTTCTACAAGTTCAAAGCAATCGTGACTTTAAGTATGCTGTAAAACTACTTTGGTTCCTTCGTATTTTTCTGGATACATAAAAAAACACCTCCCTCCTAATTTTCCTCAGAAAGAAGGGGAAAGAGAGAATAATTCTAATTTAGAAGGGTGCTTGCTTCTCATGGATTATTGTGTTGATCTCTTCTGTAGGAACCTCATCGGTGTCAATAGACACTTCGGAGCCGATTCCCGTAATGTTGTCATCGTTGTCCACAGAGTCCACGGCGGCGACGGCGAGGCCACTGGCAAGCGCTCCGGTAGCAGCTCCCACTAAGGCACCGACGAGACTTCCCAAGGGGCCAAGAGCGGCTCCGGCAATGCCCCCCACGACGGCTCCACCGCCCGCGCCTAAGACGCTGCCTTTTGCGGCATCGTTCTCGGGGCTGTCGTCAATGCCGTGCTGGATGCCATCAAGGTGCTCCCGCATGAGGCGCTTGCGCGGGGCCATCGCGAGCTCTTCAGCACTGACCGAGACGGTGACGGGCTCTGACTCTGCCCCAGAAGACTCATCCGTCATGGTGTGATCACCTCGCTGGCATCTTCAGCGGCTTCATGCGCTTTACCACGAATAGCATCCACAGCGTAGTGTGCTTTCTCACGAACCGCTTCGGCCACATCGTGAAGCAGCTCTTTGGTGCGCTCCGTGAGAGTCTCGGCCTCTTCTTTGGTATCACTGACGGCCTGCTGGAGCTTGCCATCGGCTTGTTTTACGATTCCTCGTGCCTCAAGCTCGGGGTTGTCTAGGCTCGCCCCCAGCTTCTGCTGCGCCTTGCCCGCTAGCTCCGTGGCCTTGCCTTCGATCTTATCGCTGGTTCCAGCACCAGCGGCGTGGTCAACGGCATCTTTAATTTTATCTCACCTTACGCAGTCACAGTGTGATAGCTGGAGCTAGCCCCGATTGGCGTAGCTCCTGCCAACCCGAAAAAGCAGCACTGAGGGCTTCTCGATAGAGGCGAGCACGAAGGGCAAAATGATTGATGTGGCATCGAGACTTACAGACCTCCAACTTGACATACGCCACCAGCGAGGCAAAAAGATGGTTGCTCTGAGTGCGAACCTTCTTCGTGGGAGATTTGGAGAACGAAGCGCAGCTTTTGAGGCTCTTGTGATACTCTTCCACTTTCCACCGTGTTTGGTAGATCGTTTCGATTTGGCCGGAGGTGAGCGACAGATCACTCGTCACCAGATACAAAATGCCCTCACTGCCATCTTCGTTGTGGAAGACTTGACGATGTACCAAGAGAGCAAACTCCACGCTTTCCAGGTAGATCGTCTGGGGGCATCCCGACTCAAAGTGAAGCTGATCTAATCGCTCCCACTTGCCCGATTTCTTGGCTTCAAGAGACCTAGCCACGCGACGATTGGATTTGAGAGCAGTGACAAAGTCCTTCTTGACCTTGGTCTTGATAAAGACAAGGGTGTCAGCCGCCGCAAACCAAGTATCCATCAGGACGTACTGGAAGCTGACCTGCTTGTCCTTAGCTCGTAGAATCATTGCTCGTGCCAGATCGTTTTTGGTGACTTCACTGACGAACTTGCCCTTACCTGTCTTGAGATCAACCTCCCACTTCGTCTTGGTAATTATTTCAAAATCCAGGGGGAGGGTCATCTCGTTGCTATGATAAACGCACGAGAGCAGGTTGATTCCTTTGACGCTTCGCCCCAGGCAGTGATCGAAGTGCCAGCAGATCATCTCATTTTCATCGGTATAGGGCTTCTCCTCAACACTGTCGTCTAGGATGAGAACTCCCTGCGGTGACTCACACGCTCGTATATGGGGCTTAACGATCTTCCAGAGTGCTTTCTGATCAAAGGTATTTTGGCTTAGCATTCGAGTGACTTGGTCATGGCTGATCTGGTCTGGTAGCAATGCGGCAAGTCCGGTGGCTGTTGTCTGCCCGAAGGAACAGAGCAGATAGTCCGTGTAGAGGTCGAGTAGGCGCGAAGTCGTCATGGGCTTTTCAGGCCGTCATGGGGCCAAACCCATTTTATCAACTCGGCACTGCGTAAGGTGAG
>NZ_CBAYMC010000036.1:0-23312 GCF_964826245.1 Armatimonas sp.
TGCGACATCTTTCTTCCTCTCCGAAACAGAAATATCGCCTTAAGCTTACCATAGAAAGGCCGCCCCGTGAACGGGGCGTTAGGTTCGGCAGCCCGGCACGGGCTTTGTAGCCGCAGGCTTCTTGACGCCACCTTTCAGGCGGTGGATAATGCCTCTGTGAACCAAACCAACGCTTTCCCCTTCACTCTGCCCTGGGACGATTCCAGTGCAACGGCTACCAGTGTGGCCTCTCTCAACCCTGCGCCGCTGACGGTGCAGCAGAAGCTCACGGCTAAGAACGGGCATTTCTACGACGCGACGGGGAGGCGAGTGCGCTTTGTGGGCGTGAATATTGGGGCGGCAGCGGCGTTTCCGAGCAAGGCGGATGCACCGAAGATTGCGGCTCGGCTTCATAAGTACGGCGTGAATTTAGTTCGGCTGCACCACATGGACGCGCAGTGGGCGACGCCGAATATTTTTAACAGCAAGGGCAACTACACCAAGACCACATCACTTGACCCGATTAGCCTGGATCTATTGGAGTTCTTTATCGCCCAGCTCAAAAAGAACGGCATCTATGTCGATCTTAATCTCCATGTCTCGCGCGAGTGGCTTCCCGGTGATGGCTTTCCCCTCACCAAAGAAAAACTCCCTGAGCTTGGCAAGGTGGTTGCGTACTTTCATCCACGGGCCATCGAGCTGCAAAAGCAGTTCGCGACCCAGATACTTACCCATAAAAATCCCTACACGGGCCTGCCGCTGGCGCTGGATCCGGTATTAGCCTTAGTGGAGCTGAACAATGAGGACTCTCTGATCGGCTCTGCGGGCCAAGCGGCGGCCCTTCCCGCCGCGCTCCGCAAGCCCCTGGAAGCGGGCTGGCAGGCGTATTTGCGCAAGAAGTACCTCAACACCGTGACACTACGACAAGCCTGGAACACGGGGCTGTCACTGGGAGTGGAGCAGCTCAAGCGTGATGTCGCCGCATGGACCGCCGAGACCCATGAGAAAACGCAGCTGGAGCTCGCCTCCGTCAGTGTCGCGGGACAGACCAATGCACCGGGTGGCCCGGTGCTACATGTCAGAAAACTAAAGAGTGACGGCACAAACTGGCACCTTCAGCTTCACCAGACCGGCCTGACACTAGAGACGGGCAAGACCTACACGGTCTCGTTTGTCGCACGGGCAGCGGCACCGCGGACGGTCTATGTCAATGCCCGCCTCGACCAAGCCCCGTGGAGCATGGTCGGGCTCGACACGAGCATCGGCCTAGGCATTGCCTGGAAACGCTACAGCTTCACCTTTATCGCCAATGGCAATGTCGTTCCGGGCCACTGTCGCCTCTCACTCATGGTCGGCGATAGCGATGCGGATATCTATCTAGGCGAGTGGAGCCTTCGTCCCGGCGGAGGCGGCTTGCAGTTTGTCTCAGGCCAGAGCCTTGAGGCGGGGACGATCGAGCTGGGGCAGATCAGCGGCTCGAACTCCGGCGTGGACTACACGCACTATCTCATGACGGTGGAAGATACCTACTGTCGGACGATGAAAGCGGCAGTTCTTGCGACAGGCTGCACGGCGTCCATTGCCTGCTCTCAAGCCAGCTACGGCGGTATGGCAGGGGTCTACCGGGAGTCCAAGCTCGACTGGGTGGACATGCATGCCTACTGGCAGCACCCCAACTTCCCCGGCTCGGCCTTCGATCCCAACAACTTCCAGATCGAGAACACTCCCATGACGGCCAGCGCGGGCGCAGGGGTTCTGGACGGCCTTGCGATGCACCGTGTGCAGGGCAAGCCCTTCACCGTCAGCGAGTACGACCATCCGGCCCCGAGTGAGTATAGCGCCGAGCTGACTCCCCTGATCTTTGCCTACGCCGCCTGGCAGGACTGGGATGGCGTCTTTCTCTTCGCCTACGAAACCGTGCAGAGCGATAAGATCACCGGCTTTTTCGATCAGCAGCTTCACCCCGCCAAGCTCGGCTTTCTCCCTGCCGCCGCCGCGCTGTTTCTGCGAGGTGATCTTGCTCCCGCACCCAATGCCATTGAGCTCACCGTCCCTAAAAGCAAAGTCGCTGGCCTGAAAGCACTCGGCACGGACTACGCCTTTTGGGGGCTTTCGGAGACGCGGTTTGTTCAAGGCAACCTCAAGAGTGCCCCCGAAAAAATCGAGTCGAAGACCTTTCTGAACCACCGTGCGGCGATTCGTTTTGAAGAAGACCAAGGCCCCCTTGCGCTCGTGGTGCAGAACCTCAAGCCGCTGCAAGAGAGCATTGACCCTGGTTTTGTCTGGGATCATGGAGCGCAGCAGGTTCGTGTTAGCTCCCCTGCCTCCAAGGCGCTCATTGGCAAGCTGGGAGGCAAGGCAAACCGTGTGAGGGGGTTTGTGGCGGAAGTGGCCGCTTCCAAGCGCAACTTTGCGGTGCTCACCCTGACCGCACGCGACGGCAAACCGACCGAGCTGTCGCGCTCACTTTTGCTGACGGCGCTGGACAAGGCAGAAAATCCGGGCATGAAGTGGAACGCGGATCGGACCTATGCGGCGGATGCCTGGAAGTCTGGCCCGACACAGCTCGAAGTCCCGACAGCGACCGTTCAGATTGCGACAAAAGCACAGAAAGCGACGGTCTGGGCGCTTGAGGGCACTGGCAAGCGTCGCCAAGAAGTTCCTGCGACACTAGAGAACGGTACCCTCACTCTCGCGATTGGCCCTGAGCACCAGACTCTCTGGTACGAGATTGAGACGGCCTAGAACGAGAGGCTAGAAATCGGAGTCCTCGGTCTTGTCCATGTTTGCTAGAGCGATCTCAAAGTCCGCCATGATAACCGCCTCGACTCCGCCTTCGTCGGCGAGGCGGATCAGGGCCTGCATCCCCGCCTCGTTGACCAAGGCACGCAGGTCGGCCCCGGAGAACTCCTCCGCACCCGCCGCCAGCTTGTCCAGATCCACATCGTCGCCAATGGTTGCCCGCTTCACACAGACCTCCAGAATCTGACGGCGCGCTTCTTCATCCGGCAAGGGAATCTCGATCTGTCGCGAGAGCCGTCCCCCACGCACCAGTGCGGGATCCAGCATATCGGGCCGGTTGGTTGCCCCGACCACAAAGAGCCCCTGATTCGCCACCAAGCCATCCATCTCATGGAGAAACTGATTGACGACCTTATCGGAAGGCATGTGCATCCCTCCGACGCGGCTGGGGATCAGTGCGTCCACTTCGTCTAAGAAGATAATCGCAGGTGCGTTCTGCCGCGCTTCGGTAAAGAGCCGCGCGACCGCCTTCTCGCCCTCGCCCACCCACATCGAGTTGACTTCTGCGGGGCTGGTGGCAAAGAACTTGGACTTGGCCTGCGCGGCCAGTATGCGCGCAATGGTCGTCTTTCCCGTTCCCGGAGGGCCGTAGAGCAAGAGCCCCGTAGGAGGATCAACTCCCAAGCGTCGTGCTTGGGCCGGGTTTTCCAGCAGAAGCTGCATCTGCCGCAGCTCACGCTTGGTCTTGGCAGGTAGCACCACATCGTCCCACGTGAGTCCTGGCTTGCCCGTCTCAGCGACGGGAGCGGGCGCACTACCACTGCGAAGCGGCGGGGCGGGACGTGTGGAGATGGGCTCTGGTGACGGGTTTTCCAGAGTTCGCAAGAGACGCGCGTACTCATCACTGGTAGGAGCCAGCTCAGCCGCCTTTCGAGCCGCCACGATGGCATCGTCGCGCTGCCCTAAATGGCGCAAGGTCTGTGCCATCCAATAGTAGATCTCGGGGTGCTTCGGTGCCAGTTTACTGGCCTCCGTTAGTTGCTGGAGCGCTGTCTGCATCTCTTGTGTTGCAGATGCATAAGGGAGAAGAGACTCGCCACGGCGCAGGTGCAACCGTCCACGAGTGTAGTGCAGTTCGGCCTCAGGGGTCACGTTCTATCTTTGCCTCACGGTTCTATTTTGCTTCCAAATGGGCTAGCCAGAGGGTGTTGTTTTGTTGCACACTCTCCGTGATGCCGCTGATATCTAGGATCATTATCTGCTTGACACGGGTGACATCCATTTTGTCGCGCTTGCTGTCGTCAGCGGGCTTAAAGTCACTCCAAGGCAGGGAAATTTTTCGGGGTGAGCGCACGCCTGGCACTTCTACCATGGCATTGAACTTCCCCCCCTGATCATCTTCAAGCTGCACCATCAGGCTCGCGGACTTGGCGACGGCCAGCGAGACACCAAGGCTTGTCTTGCCTGCCAGAGAACCCGTGGGAATCGCGTGGAAGAGTCCACTAAACTTTCCTGCCCCCACACTGTAGGTTACCTCAAGGTTTGTTCCGGTCAGCGGCCCACCGGCGATGACGCGCTTGAGGCCCGCTCCCCCCACACCGATCCAAGAGAGCTGAGGTCGGCTCAGGCCATCCAGAGACGAGGCGGGCAGGGGCGCCGTGCTCACGGTAAACTCTCGCATCCAGAGCTCACGCGGCCCAGACGAAATATCGGGAAAGAGTGTCGTCACAGCAGCACTCTCCATACGGATCAAAAACTCATGCAGGTCTACGATAGTGATGGACTCAATTTTCTCCGTGTCCAGCTTGCCATTGGCATCGGTAGGATCACCCGCATCGCGTGCTAGCGATAGGTCAGAGACAGCAAGATCAATCTCTTGCCAGAGGTTCTTGGGCAGGGTCGCCACTGCCATGAAGCGCCCACCGTCTTTTTCTTGCACCATAAGCGCCAGTATGGTGTCGGTATCGGTCTTAAGGGCAACGTGCAGGTGCTGAGCTCCCTTGAGAGCACCGGGCTCAATGGTGCGAACGAGCGCATTAAGATTGGTCTTATTGACCATGTACTCAAAACTTAAAACAGGCTTTGGCGGTGCGGTTCGGCTGACTTTCGCGATGTCACCCATCCCTTGCCAGGCATCATCGCCACGGGTAAACGTATGACTAAGCAACGGTGCTGGCGTCTGAGCAAGTGTCACAAGAGCGAGTAAACTAGTTGACGCGAGCATCGTAGCCATTGTTTTCGAGTTCTTTCTTGCGGCGCTCTGCCGCATCAGAGTCACTGAACGCACCGGCTTGCACATGGTAGATAGTCTTGCCTTTGCGCTGATCGGCGATTATGGTCGGCGTGTAGCCGCGTCCTCGTAGCTCGGCGACGAGCTTCTCGGCATCATCGCGTGTACTTTTTGCTCCGCCAATGCGTACCCGAAACAGATTCTTAGAAGCGACTGTCTTCTCCCCATCCGTCTTGGGCTTTTCGCCTTCCGTCTTAGGTTTATCAGGCTCCGTCTTGGGCTTATCCCCTTCCGTCTTAGGTTTATCAGGCTCCGTCTTGGGCTTATCCCCCTCGGTCATCGCAGGATCTTCTTCCCGCTTGGCAGGGTCAGGCTCCGTCTTGGATGGATCGTCTTCTGAGTTTTGCTTCTTGCGCTTGGCCTTGTCTTCGTCGGTCTCTGCCCCCAACTCATCCGGGTTGGGTGAGGGACTTGCCTCGATAATGCCAGGGTCAGCGGCCTTTAGTTTGGCTTCTTCACGAGCACGCTCAGCCGCCTCTTTCCGCTTCTGCTCTGCTTCTTTCTGCGCGGTAATGTCCTCGACCTTGAGTGCCTGACTCTCTACCGCGGTAATCTGAAGTCCACTGGGAGTCGGCTCTGGGCTGGGGGTTGAATCAGCTTGGGGGCTCACGGAAGGCCCTCCCTTCGTTCCGAAGACAAAATACCCCAAACAGAAACACACCACGACAACACCAACTGCCGCAAGAGACCATTTCAATGTGGGATTCTCTGAGTCCATATCCAACCTCCTAAAAATAAATACCTCCCTATTCTACCGTGTTAAGAACAACTTCGTTCCGCAAGACGAAGTGCGCCTTCTACGGGGCTGCCCATAGGCTCACGCACGATTATTTTTTTCTCCCAGCGCTCCAAAAGAAGCCAGAAGGGAGCATGCATCCACTGTCCCACTTGCTCCCACATACCCCCTACAAGTGCCACAGGGACAGCACTATCACTTGGAAACTCAAGCTGCTCATGGGCAGCACGAACAAAGCGTGCCAGCCAGCCCGCGGCGCCCGTGAAGAGGCCTTGTGCCTCGTGATCGCCTTCAAGTGCTTTGGCATGAACCAAGCGAACCAAAAACCCTCGTCCTTCGACCCGTGCACGCTGACGAGCCCGCTCGCCGACCAGAGCGGCTTCGCCGGTCTCTAGAAGCCCGCAGACGGCCTTAGTAAGCGCAGTATGGGGCCAGAGTCCATCGCAGGCACGCAGAGTACGGCGCATCAGCTCCGTGGTGACATAGGCTCCGCTGCCTTCATCCCCAAACTCCCAGCCCCGTCCTCCCACACGCACCGCTTTTTTGAATTCATCCTCCCCGTAGATCACCGAGCCCGTCCCAGCGACGCAGAGAAGGCCAACGCCCTCCGGGATCGCCCCATGAAATGCCACCACGTAGTCCGGCACCACGGAGATTGTGGCCTTGGGATAGGCGGCAGCGAGGGTCTTCTCCCAGCTTGCCTTGACCTCGCCGCGGCTCACCTTGGTGATGCCTGCACAAATCGACGAAATCTCGCCCCGCTCTACCGAAACTTGCGCCAGGAGCGTGAGCACGGGCTCGGGACCGCCCTCAGGATCCGCGGCACACCGCAGCTCACCCTCATTCCAGCGCACTCGCACGTTTGTGCCGCCCGCATCGATCCCCACACACAGTCTTGACATGGCTTGCAGATTCACCATACCCATGATACTATTCCTTCCGCTTCGGGGCGTGGCTCAGCTTGGTAGAGCGCTGCGTTCGGGTCGCAGAGGTCGCAGGTTCGAATCCTGTCGCCCCGATGAAAATTTTCAAAGAGAAATATTTAAAACAGGCTTGCTTCGGCAGGCCTGTTTTGTTTGTATAGTGTGGGTATGACTTTCTCTTTTTCACGCTCCGACCGACCAGAGCTCACCCATGGCATCCAGAGCGGCGATATTTCTTTTGACAGTGCGGTGATCTGGAGCCGGGCAGATCGGGCTGCCCGAATGAGTGTCGAGCTTGCCGCAACGGAGGCTTTTCTCAACCCAAGGCGTATTCCAGGGCCCGTGGTGCTGGAAAACTCCGACTTTACAGGAAAGCTTCTCGTGACGGGCCTGCCGCCAGGCGAAGATGTCTTCTACCGCGTGCGCTTCACCGGCCTAGACGATGACAAGGCCACCAGTGCCCCACAGATCGGGAGGCTCCGAACGGCTCCGGTCAAGAAGCGCGATATTACCTTTGTCTGGACGGGCGACACGGTCGGACAGGGCTGGGGGATCAACGAGGCATTTGGGGGGCTCAAGGGCTACGGCGCGATGCGGGCCAGCAAGCCTGATTTCTTCATCAACTCTGGCGACTGCATCTACGCTGACGGCCCTCTTCCCTCCGAAGTCAAGCTTCCCGATGGAACTCTCTGGAAGAATCTAGTGACCGAGGCGAAGTCAAAAGTGGCGGAGACACTGGGGGAGTTCCGAGGAAACTTTGCCTACAACTTGCTGGACACCCACTACAAAGCCTTCGCCGCCGAGGTGCCGATGCTGGTGCAGTGGGACGACCACGAGACGCTCAACAACTGGTTTCCAGGCCGCATCCTCGATGACCCGCGCTACAAGACCAAGAGCGCCGCGCTCCTCTCCGCCCGTGCCAACCAAGCCTTTCGGGAGTACATGCCGCTCCGTGAGTTCCCCGATGAGCCTGGTCGTGTCTACCGCAAGATCGCCTACGGCCCTCTGCTCGATATTTTTATGATAGACATGCGCTCCTACCGAGGCGACAACACCGATGGCAAAGAGACCACTCCGGGGGCCCATACTGCGCTACTGGGAGCCGCGCAGCTTGCTTGGCTCAAGCGCGAGCTAGCGAGCAGCAAGGCCCTCTGGAAAGTGATCGCCTCAGACATGCCGCTCGGACTCGTCGTCGGAGATACCTACCAGGGAAAAAACACCGTCGAGGCCGTTGCCAATGGCGATGGTCCTGCCCAAGGCCGTGAGCTAGAGCTGGCTGAGCTGCTCTCGTCGCTGAAGCGCAGCAAGGTCAAGAATATCGTCTGGCTCACCGCCGATGTCCACTACTGCGCCGCACACTACTACGACCCGAATAGAGCGCAGTACCAAGACTTCCTCCCATTTCACGAGTTTGTCGCCGGGCCAATCCATGCGGGCAGCTTTGGCCCCAACAGGCTCGACAACACCTTTGGCCCCCAAGTGCTCTTCCAGAAAGCGGGAAGTGGCGGCCCCGCTGCCGGACACCAGTTCTTCGGCGAGGTAAAGCTCACCGCCGCCACGGGAGAGCTTAGTGTCACGCTCAAAGACATCGCCCAGCGCACGCTGCATACCACACGCCTTGCCCCAAAATGAGCAAGTTTCGCGCTTGCTGATACTTCCCACACTACCATTTGATAATTTTTGACACGTGCTTTCCGCCTTTTCTAACCTCCTAGGAGTCTTCGTGTGAAGGGACAACCTTCGGGAGGTTAGAAAAGGATGAGTCAAGTTTTAACAATCACAAAATCACCAGCAACAACGACGCCTCGTCAGCGCACTGACCGTCCGGATCCTGCATGGGTTCGGGGACGCTGTCCAGAGTGTGGCGACGAGCTTGTCTCGCACTTGTACTACAAACGAAACGAGGGATACGTGATTCAGTGGGAGTGCTGGGCCAGCCAGGGAGATTCCCCGAGCTGCGGCTACAAAAAAGTTCTTTGACGTAAATTTTTGATGATTCGGCAAGATGAAGTGAGGTTTGACCATGATCGTAAGTAACAATATCAACATGACCACTGCCAGTGCATTGACGCGGGTACAGGTCTACAAGCACATCACCCGAGACCGGGTGCTCGATGTCAGTGAGATGCTCTCTCTAGAACCAAAGCGCAGCAAGATCGCCTTTACCCTGGTGGAGTTTGACGAGCAACACAAGGCCACCACGCGGGTGAAGCACTACGCCGACGCCGCCGACTTTAAGCTGGTCTGCTGGGACATTCTCTACGGCAGCTTCGATGAGTGGGCGGACTACAAAGGGACAATCTACGATGATGGTATCCAGGCGCGCACACTCTCACTCCGCAAGGATACCAAGTACCGCCAGCCCTTTGTCCTCAAGATTGACAATGGCCACGGCGAGACACTCTCCGGCGGTGCGGTCAAGATGGTGGAAGTCCGGGACTCTCTGACCCTACTTCTCTCCGAGTTCGAGGCACGCAAGCTCGCCCAAACCGTTCTGGACTACATCCGGGACTGGGAGACAGTCAACTTCCGCCGCCGGCAAGAGGCCATGACGGTTGTGATTCCGGTGGCGGAGCATCTGCAACCCGTACTTCCCCGCTTGGACAGTGAGGGGGATAACGAGCCTCTGATCACCGAAGAGCCCGTTGCACCTCGCTCCCGTCGCCGCACGGCAAAAGCGGCCTAATTCTTAGGGCAGGGACTGCCAAAGATAAAAGTATGTCCTTGCCCTCTCTTCCGCCCTTTATAACCGAAAATTTTGAACGCTACTACGGAACGGATAGTACCTATCGTCCGTATGCCTTCTCGGCGACGTTCTTTTTTATCCTTTTCATGAAGCGCGACAGCCGCCGTGCGGGCTTCTTTGGCATTGTCGCGACGATTGCCGCCTACTATGTGGCCGGATTTATCGGGAATGCCTTTTCAGAGTTTGCCCCACCACCGCCAACCACAGCAGCTACTGCCCGGCGCTAGCGATGACCGCCCACACCAAGCCCATTGACACTCTCGGGGGGCAAGTAGCCAGATAACAAGAGTGAGCCACCTTTCACCTCTGCCTTCTCCACACGAATCGGGGCTCGGAGTGAGGAGAAGTCTACGACAGGGTTGATGCGCTCGGCCACAAAGTCCAGAACGGGCTTCGGGATGGGAATGATCAGGAGACGCGCTTTATCGGGCTCAAAGTCCATTTTTATCCCACCACCGCGTGGAAGTAAGTTCCCCTCAACCTGAATGGGCAAAGTAGGGTAGCCAAAGATCTCGGGAGTCACTCGTACACGGACCCAGGAGCCACGCAGGCTGATCTTTAAGTCCGCGAGCTTGGGGCGACGCGTACGCACCAGCCGATCCAGCTCGTTCTCATCAATTCGAGCAATAAAGCGCGCCTCCCCCACACTCTTGAGGCTCTGACGATCTTTATCAATCTCAATCTCTGCCGCATCTACGCGAAGCTCTGCTACGGTGCACTCAGGCAGAAGCTGAACGCCACGCCCGATCAGAGTGACCGTTCGGACTCGCCCTCGCATCAAGGCTCCGAGGCTCGCAGCCTTCACTTTGGCTGTGTAGCTCTGTGCAGGGCCGAGATACTGAGGCAGAAGCTCTTCCACCGCACGTTCGGCTTTTTTCTCACCAGGGCGAGCGCAACCCACTGAGGCGAGCAGGATCAGTGCTACCGCGCCGTACTTCATTTTGCCTGCTCGGAATCCTTCGGTGCCGCCAGTATGCTGGGAACCGCGACCGTGAGAAGCAGCGCAAAAACAGTCAGTCCCGCGGAGAAGTAGTAGGGAGCCGTCGGGTCAAACGTCTTAAAGAGCCAGCCGGCCGTCAGCGGGCCGACCGTCCGTGCGAGGGCATCGAAAGACTGTTGGACGGAAAGATTGAGCCCCTGCCCTCCCTGAGTTCGCCGAGAGATCAGTGCAGAGATTGCCGGCCCCATCATCGAGCGTCCCCCCGAGAGCGGAATCGTCGGCAGGAAAACCATCCAGCCCCACTCGCGCGGCAGTGTCAGCGCAACATAGCCCAGCACCAGAACCCCCATCCCGATGCGTGCAACTTTCCCCTCACCTAGCTTGCTGACCATGCGCCCGATCAGCCCCCCTTGGATGATGATCCCGATAATTCCCACAAACGCCATCAGATAACCAAAGCGCTCGGGGAGATTTTTATCATTGGCGATCCCTCGGGCAAGCAGAAAGAACCCAAAGGCTTGCTCAATCGCGGCAAACCCAAAGATCGAGATAAACGAGAGCACGTAGAGACCTGCATTTGGCCCGGTGAGCGCCTGACGAGTCTGCTCCCATGCTGAGGGACGATCCGGGCTATTAAGTTTCGCGCGCTCCTCAGCCGAAAGCGACTCCGGAAGGAACTTGTAGGAAAAGACAAAGTTGATCAGGGCCATTCCTGCCGCGACATAGGCGGGCAGGCTCAGGCTCACTTTCCCCAGAATACCGCCGAGTGCAGGGCCGAACATAAAGCCTAAACCAAAACAGGCTCCAAGCAGGCCCATTCCCTTAGCACGGTTCGCCGGTGTCGTCACATCGGCCACGTAGGCGAAAGAGACACCGATCGAAGCCGACGAGAGCAGCCCGGCTAGTAGACGCGCTGTAAAGAGCATCCAGAGACTGTCATTGGCCAGTCCAAAGAAGATATACGCAAGCCCCACTCCTAGGAGCGAGATGAGTATCACCGGGCGACGACCTGCCCGATCCGAGTAGCGCCCCCAAAACGGTGCGCAAAGAAACTGTGTGAGAGAGTAGGAGGCCGCCAGAAGTCCCCCCACAAAGGCGGCATTGCCATTGGCCTCCCCCACGGCCTGCTTAATGTACAGCGGCAAGTTGGGCAAGATAATCCCAAAGCCAAGCAGATCAATAAAAACCGTTAGGGCAAGTAGCAAAATCGGACGAAAAACTGCCTTAAATCCATCATCTGGCAGATCCGACGAACCCGAAGAACGTTTGCGCATATCAGATCCTGTTGTATCATGCATGGCGAGAGTTGGTAAAATAGAGACCATGTACGACCTAAAAGTAGATAAGAAAATTCAGCTACGCGCCCGGCTTCAAACAAGTGCCCTCACCGCCTTGCTTCTGTTCAGTGTCGTTTATGCCATCTATCCCATCTATGCATTTTGGAATGGTGAGGATCTGAAACCAGCTGTTTTGAAAACAAAGACTAAGGCTCACAGAGGAAGAGGATTTATCACCGTCGTCAGCCGAAACACGGTCAGTATCTACGCAGGATTTTTTGGTTTGTTGATCGGACTAGGGCTCAGCAAAGACGTGGCAAGAAGCTGGCAGCGACGTCATGACTTTAAAAAATTAATAGAGCAAGGTAAGAGTATATGAAAAAACCGAAGTTCCCTCTTTGGATTGTCTTTGTGCTGGCGGCACTCGTTGGTGGGCTTGTCGCGGTGAGCACGTTGAGCAATAAGAATGTCCAGACTTTCTCAGAGCATGACCATGATCACGATGGAAAAGCGGATCACGGCGAAAATGACCATCACTGAGTAAATGACCATCACTGAGTAAAGATGGTTTTCGTGGCGATATAATCTTTAGTCATGCGCTATGCTCCCCCTAAAGGTACCTACGATATTCTCCCCTCAGCTCCAGGCCGGGATGCCGTCCAGAACTCCGCACTCTGGCAGTGGCTAGAGGCTAGTTTTCGTGAGATCTGTCGCCAGTATGGCTATGCAGAGATTCGCACCCCGATCTTCGAGTCCCACGACCTTATCCACCGTTCGGTAGGGGAAGGCACCGATATTGTCGCTAAAGAGACCTTTGACTTTGTCACCAAGGGAAACGATGCGCTAACACTGCGTCCGGAGGGCACAGCGGGAGTCATGCGGGCCTATGTCTCCAATCGCCTCTACACCGAGCGGCCTGTCAGCAAGCTGTACTATATCGGCCCTAACTTTCGCTACGAGCGCCCTCAAAAAGGTCGCTACCGCCAGCACCACCAAGCTGGGGCAGAGCTTTTAGGAGCCTCAGGACCGGAAGCGGATGCCGAAGTGATTGCACTCGCCTGTGGATTCTATGCTCGCCTCGGGCTCACCGACCTTAAAGTAAAGCTCAATACGGTGGGCACACCAGAGAGCCGGGTGGAGTATGTCAAGGCGCTTCGTGCTTGGGCAGAGCCCTTATTGCCTCAGATGAGCGGGGAAAACAACCGGCGCTTTGCGCAAAATGCGCTGCGCATGCTCGATTCCAAAGAGCCACAAGATATCGCGCTTCTTGTCACCGCTCCGTCACTGAGTGACTACTTGGACGAGGCAAGCCAAGCACACTTCACCGCTGTCAAGAGCTATCTCACCACGATGGGCCTGCCGTATGACGAAGACCCTCGGCTGGTACGGGGCTTTGACTACTACACCCACACGGTCTTTGAGATCCAGTCTGGCGTTCTAGGGGATAAGGCACTTGGCGGAGGTGGGCGCTATAACGGGCTCATCGAGGCAGTGGGTGGCCCCGCGACACCAGGCATTGGGTTTGGCTTGGGGCTGGAGCGCGTCTTGCTAGCTCTAGAGGAGACAGGAGTCGCTTTCCCGAAAACCTCGGGGCTTGCGGCGTTTCTTTGTCCGCTGGGTGAGGCCGCCCGAGTGGCTTGTGTCTCGTTGCTTGCTCGTCTGCGCTCGGAGGGAGTTGCCTGCGACATGGACTATACCGGTCGTCGGATGAAAGTCATGCTGGAGCAAGCAGATCAAAATCAAGCACGATTTGCGGTCATTCTAGGCGATGATGAGCTGGCCCAAGGAGTCGCAACGGTTCGTGACATGCTCACAAAGGCGCAAGAGACAGTCCCGTTAGAAAATCTCTCTAAGGCGTTGGTGTAAGAAAGCCTCAATAACCAGAAAGAAACTGCCAGAATTAAGACAGAAATGTCGATCTTATCTGCGGAACGCCTCGGGGAGCTTCTCGCTCGGTTACTGATAGCGACGCGTTCGTTTGCCTACACCGCACACTACGATACTCAGGCAAAGCGATTAGCCCCTCCCACAATCGCAGATCCTTGTCGCGCTTGTGATCTCTTGCCCCTTGACAATCCTGAGCAGCTTGGCTTTGGCGAGCTGCTTCTCGCTGCGGTTCCCCAAGAGGAGCAGCAGAGACGGCAAGGCCTCTTTGAAGCCGCAATCGCGAGTCAGCAGCGTGAGGTAAAGGTGCGCTTTCAGTGCAGAGACACAGCAGGGAAAACCTACTGGATACATGAAGAGGCGACACTGGAGTCAGGCAATATCATAGGGGTTTTTGCAGTATTGCCTGTAGTGGAAGAAACTCCCCTGCTCGCAGAACCCGCGCCTACCTCCCCCTCGACACGTCCACGCTTGCTAAAGCGCCATGGCAATCTCACTGCCAGCGACCTGGAAGAAGGCTTACGCAGGCAGCAGTTCACGCTTGCCTATCAGTTCCAGCTCCAACCACAACAGCAACGAATCACAGGAGTCGAGGCATTCATCCGCTGGCGACACCCGGAGCAAGGCTTACTCTTCCCCGCACGCTTCCTCGCGCTTGCGGAAGAATCGGGCCTAATCGAGGCACTGGGACTCTGGATGGCGGAGGCTGCCTACCAGCAACAGCGCGAGTGGCAAGCTCGTGGCTATGACATTCCCCTCTGTTTAAATATCGCAGGACGCCAGCTTATGCAGTCCGGCTTGGCTCAAAAGCTCCCCGCAGGAAATTTCCGGTTTGAGCTCACGGAAAGCACGCTCCTTCAGCATGGCGAGGCACTTCGAGATAGTATCCTGGCGCTTTCTAGACAAGGCTTCCCAATCGGCCTCGATAATGTCGGGATAGGATATATCACGGAGGCGATACTGACGCGCTTTCCTCTTCGCTACCTCAAGATTGCTCGGTCACTGGTTCAGAACTTGGATGTGGAGGAGAGTGCTCAAAAAGTTCAGTGGATTATTGAGCTGGGTCGTGCACATGGTTTGGAAGTCACCGCGGATGGTGTGGAGACCCCTCAAGAGGCCCAGCAGCTCCTAGCCGCCGGTTGCTCCGCCCTCCAAGGTTACCTCTACTCCCGCCCCATCGGGGCGGAGGCGCTGGAAGAGATTTTACGCTCTGGAAACTACCTCTTGCCGGAGCGCCCCCTAGCAAGCGCGGCGTAGCCAACTACGGGTACAATCACGCTAACGATGCGTATTGGTTTGTTCACGGAGAGCTATGAGCCCGTCATTAATGGCGTCTCGACATCGGTCAAGACCCTTGCCTTAGAGCTTCTCGCTGAAGGGCATGAGCCGACCGTTCTTGCTCCGCGCTATCCCGGTTATGCGGACAACACCGATGTTCCCGTGCGCCGCATGCCCTCCTGGGTCTCACCCTGGAACCCAGAGAATCCCTTTGCTCACTCGCCGCTCTTGGGCCAGCCGATGGTGCTGCGCAACTTGCCACTAGATGTGGTGCACACCCAGCAGCCCTTTGGAATGGGTCACCATGGGCTCCGGCTCGCACGTCAGCTTGAGGTTCCACTGGTCTCGACCTTTCACACGCTCTACCACGAGTACACGCACTATGTCCCCCTCCCCTCGGCTGTCAGTAGCTGGTGGCTCTCACGACACCTGCGTCTCTACTACGGCCATGCGTGTACTCGCGTTATCGTGCCGTCACGTGCCACGGGTGAGGTACTGATCCGCCTTGGAGTTCCCGAAGAGAAACTAACCGTTGTCCCGACCGGAATCCCCGCGCTTCGCCCGGTTCTGGCCTCCGAAGTCGCAGCGGTTCGGCAGCGCTACAGCTTGCCTGAGCTGGCTCCCGTGCTGCTCTATGTGGGACGAATCGCCCGAGAAAAAAACATCGAGCTGCTCTTTGAGGCGCTGCGCCAGTGGCCCTCGGACGCGATTCTATTGCTAGTGGGTGGCGGCCCCGCACTAGAGAGCCTAAAGTCAGAAGCAGAAGCGCGTGGCCTCGCCACACGGATTCGATTTGCAGGCTTCGTCCCTCGAATTGACCTCCCGCCGATCTTTGCCGCCGCGACTCTCTTTGTCTTCCCAAGTATCACGGACACACAGGGGGTCGTGCTCTCGGAGGCACAGAGCAATGGCCTCCCGTGCGTGGTGGCAAGGGGTGGCGGCGCTCCCGAGTTTGTGCGCGATGGCATCGATGCGCTGATTGTCCCGCCCCAAGAGCTAGGCGCGGCAACTGCAGCACTGCTGGCAGACCGGGATCGCCTGCAAGCCTTTGCCTGTGCGGCCCGCCAGAGCCCACTCCACCCCACTCCCACCGAGATGGCCCGCCGCATTGTCGAGGTCTACGAAGCGGCTCGCATGGTAAAGTAACGGGCATGGGCCAACTGGGGCGTTTCATCCGTGAGCTGGGAAAGTACCGCAAGACGCAGGCGTGGATCGCCTTTCTGACGCTTCTCTCGGCGCTGCTCTCCCTTCAGACGCCGGGGCTGATCAAGCAGATTTTCAACTATCTTGATCCGCGAAAATCGGAGCCTTTTCATCTGCCGTGGCCACTGGCAAGCCTGGAGGGAGCCTTCTTTCTTCTGTTGCTTGTCTCACTGGCATCAGGTCTGATGAGCTATGTGATGGGGGTGACGATCCAAGCGATGGGCCAGCGCTTCCTGCTCGACACGCGTGTCCGTCTCTACACCCACCTGCAACGCCTCTCGCAAGGATTCTTTGAAAAATCACAGACCGGTAAGATCGTCGCCACCGTGGTCAACGATGTCGGGCAGGTCAACCAGCTCATCACGGGGGCGTTTGTGACCATTATCCAGGACTCTGTGACCTTGATCGGGGTGCTGGTGCTGATCTTTATTCAAAACCCTCGCCTCGCTCTCTTGGCTCTCTCGGTCTACCCGATCTATATTCTGAACTATATCTTCTCCCGCAAGCGCCTCTCGGACAACGCCAGCAAGATCAGTGAGCTGCGCGGGGTGATTCTCTCCGATCTTCAAGAGAAGCTGGCAGGGATTCAAGTGGTGAAGTCTTACGCCCAAGAGCGCTCGGAAGTCCGCAGCTACACCCACCAGAACCGCGAGAACCTGAATCTGAATATCCGCCAGAGTAACCTGGGGACGCAGCTCTTTGCCCGCGCGGAGCTCATCACCGCTGTCGGGACAGGGATTGTGCTGTGCATGGGCGGCCAAGCGGTCATCAACGGGGAGCTGAAGCAGGGCGATCTCGTTGCCTTTCTCGTCTTAGTCACGGCCTATCTCTACGCCCCGACGGTGCGGCTGATCCAGCTCAACGACCAGCTTGCCCGCGCCCAAGCCAGCCTACGCCGCATCTTTGATTTGCTCGACACCGAGCCCGTGGTGGTCAACGATACCAAGGCTCCTGAGCTTCCCAAGATCGCCGGGCGCGTGGTCTACGACAATGTCTGGTTTGCCTACGAGCCGGAGCAGTATGTTCTCAAGGGCATCAACCTGGTGGTCGAGCCAGGCCAGATGATCGCCTTTGTGGGAGGCAGTGGTAGTGGCAAGACCACGATGATGAGCTTGCTCTCACGCCACTACGATGTGGTCAAGGGCAGCATCACCATCGACGGCTACAATCTGCACGATATCGAGCTCTACTCACTTCGCCAGCAGATTGGGACGGTTCTCCAAGAAAGTATTCTCTTCCACGCGACCATTCGTGAGAACCTCCGCTACGGCAAGCTCGATGCCACCGACGAAGAGCTTGCCTCTGCCGTGGAAGCCGCCAATTTGACGCAGACAATCGAGGCGCTCCCCGAGGGCTACGACACCAAGTTTGGGGAAGAGGGCATCAAGCTCTCGGTGGGTGAGAAGCAGCGCCTCGCCATCGCCCGCGCACTTCTCGCCGACCCACGTATCCTCGTTCTGGATGAAGCCACCAGCTCACTAGACTCCGAGACCGAGGCACTGATCCAAGAGGCCCTAGATCGCCTCATGAAAAACCGTACCAGCTTCGTCATCGCCCATAGGCTCAGCACGATTGTCAAGGCCGATAAGATCGTCGTCATGGAGCTGGGCGAGATCAAAGAGATGGGCAGCCACACCGAGCTTTTAGAGCAAGGTGGCATCTACGCCCGCCTCTACGCCGAGCAATTTAGAGCCGAGCTGGAAGTATCGGTGACCTAAACGGCTCCATCTCTTTGGCATGGCCTTATTATAGCCGGGTACACTGTTTAGCAGTGCCGCCGACTGGAGCGATACGAGTTTTGTTATGGATGACCATTCCCTACGAGTTTTAGAGTTTGATGCCGTGCGCAGCCTGCTGGCGGAGCGGACGGCATGCTCGCTGGGCGGTGAGCGGGCGCGGGAGCTGATGCCGACGCCGCTCTTTGCCTTTGTGCAGGAATGGCAGCAGGAGACTACCGAGGCACGGGAAGTGACCGAGGCGCATGGGCCGTTTCCGCTTGGAGGGGTTCATGATATCCGGCGCTCTTTGGTGCATGCCGAGGTGGGACAGAACCTCACGCCCCATGAGTTTCTGATGCTCTCCTCGACCCTCATCGGGGCGGGGAAGCTCAAGAACTTTCTGATCCGCCACGCCGAAAAGGCGCCTCTCCTCGCCGATCGAGCGCAAGGTATCCAGGAGTTCCCACAGCTTCTCGCCCAGATCGAGCTCTGTATCGGGCGGAGCGGCGATGTCTTAGACTCCGCCTCCCCTGCCCTCGCCACGGTTCGCTCTAAGATTCGCCTCACCCAGAAACGCATCGAGGAGAAGCTCAGCGCGGTGCTGAACTCCTCGGCGACCCGAGGGATGCTGATGGATCCGACCGTGGTCTTGCGCGATGGCCGCCGCTGCCTGCCGGTCAAGTCCGAGTTCAAGCGCCAGCTTCCGGGTATTATCCACGATCAGTCCGGGACAGGCTCCACGATCTTTATCGAGCCCTTGATCGTAGTCGAGCTCAACAACGAGCTGCGCCAGCACGAAGCCATGGAGCAGCGCGAGATTGAGAAAGTCTTAGAAAAGCTCACGGAGAGTGTCAAGCGCCTCGGGGAGAAGCTCCATGGCTCCGTGGAGATAGTGGCAGGTTTGGACCTCGCCAGCGCCAAGGCCAAGCTCGCCGATGACTTTTTGTGCATCGCGCCCAGGCTCAACCAGAACGGGCATGTGCTGCTGGAAGAGGCGAGGCACCCGCTCCTGAATCAAGAAACCGTGATCCCCATTGATGTGCGGCTCGGCGACGAGCAGACCAAGGCGCTGCTTATCACCGGCCCCAACACCGGCGGCAAGACCGTGACGCTCAAGACCGTCGGACTTTTCACCCTCATGGCACAGTCCGGCCTCCATGTCCCGGCCCGCATCGCAGAGCTGGCGCACTTCACCCAAGTCTTTGCCGATATTGGCGATGAGCAGTCCATTACCCACAGCCTCTCGACCTTCTCCGCACACATTCGCAATATCGTCACGATCTTAAAATCCCTCGGCACGCAGGCTCTCGTGCTGCTAGACGAAGTTGGCTCCGGCACCGACCCTGCCGAGGGCGCGGCGCTCGCGAAGGCTATCTTAGGCGACTTGCTGGCACACAATGCACGGGTGATCGCCACGACCCACTACGGCGAGCTCAAAGAGTTTGCCTACAGCCGTGAGGGGATTGACAACGCCGCTGTCGAGTTTGATCTGGAGACCCTGCGCCCCACCTATCGGATCTTGCAGGGTGTCCCCGGCTCGTCGAACGCCTTTCACATTGCCCGCCGCCTCGGGATGCCACCGAGGGTCGTCGATGCAGCGATTGAGAACCAAAGTAGAGCAGGGGCTGAGGCCGCGACCGTGATGCTCCGCTTGGAGGAAGCGAAGCGAAGCGCCGAGAATGAGCGGGAGAACACCCGCAGGCTCCGGCGAGAGATGGACGAGCTAAAGCGCAAGTACGAGGAGCGCCTTCGCGATCTGGAGAGCCTGCGCAAAGAGGCCAAGGCCCGCGCTACCGAAGAGGCCCGCGCGGTCATCCGGCAAAAAACCGAGAAGATGGACAACCTGATCGGGGAGCTACGGCGCATGGGCAAGGAGGGCCGCAAGACCCAGTCCACGCGCAAGAAGATGAAGGACACCAGCGATGAGCTGATCGGGGAGATTGGCTGGGAGAAAGAGCCGCTGCCCTTCGATGAGGCCCCGATTCCCACGGTTCTCAAACGCGGTGAGCGCGTCCGAGTGACGTCACTGGGCAACGCCATCGGCAACGTCCTCGCCGACTCCGTGGGCAAAGAAGTCCAGGTCCAAGTCGGCGCGATGCGCGTCACGGTTCCCCTCTCTGCTCTACGCAACCTCAACGGCATCGAGATCGCCGCGCTTCCTGCCCCCAAAGTGGAGAGTGCCACCAACGCAGGTACGCTCGCCATGACCAAGACCATGACCGTCTCCCACGAGCTTACCGTCATCGGCATGCGCGCCGATGCCGCGCTACCCCGTGTGGACAAGTGGCTCGACGATGCCTATACCGCCGGGCTCCTCAACGTGCGCATTGTCCACGGCAAGGGCACGGGCGCACTCCGCAAAGCCATCTGGGAAACTCTAAAAACCGACAACCGAGTCCAAAGCTTCGCCATGGCCCACCCCGACTTCGGCGGCGCTGGTGCCACGGAGCTCGTCCTGCGGCAATAAACGAATGTGGGTCGGGAACGCACCGAGTTATTTGACTGCACCCGCCTGTTTGAGAATTGTGATAACCTCGCTATTTCCACCAATTCCCGCCCAGTCGAGAACCGAACGACCGTCTTCCTGGAGTTCATTGAGCTTCCCACTCTTGCGTATCTGCTCCGCCGTCTTCGTGTCGCCCATGAACAGCGCCTGCCCGTAGACCTGTCGCGTTTGGTCATCGCGGGCCGTCACCTTGGCTCCCTTGGCAATCAACAGCTTGACCAACTCGGGGTTTCCTGCCATTGCCGCCCCCATCAAAGGGGTTCCTCCCATGCTGTTCCGTGCGTCCACTTCAGCTCCCTTAGCGAGCAAGAGCTTGGCAATGGCGACATTTCCGCTACTACACGCCCACGCAAGAGGAGTATTGTGTAACTGATCATCGGTTGCTTTCACATCAGCCCCTGCCTGAAGTAGGAGCTCGACCAGAGGCGCATTATCCCCCAAAGCTGCCAGAAGCAACGCGGAGCTGCCTTTCATCTCGCCGCTCTCAGCAACCGCATTGACATTTGCTCCCTTAGCAATCAAAAGCTTGACGATCGTAAGCTGCTCGTTGTCTATCGCACCAAGCAACACTGTGGAGCCGTCCTCATTTCGACCATTTGGATTCGCCCCTTTCTGCAGTAGAGCCTGAACAATCTCGGTAGAGCCATGGTTCGCGGCAACAGAAAGTAGCACTCGTCCCGCCCCATCGCGTGTATTGGGATTGGCACCGTTACGGAGAAGCGTAGTCACGGCAACAAGATGGCTTGCTTGAACCGCACTTGTCAGGGAAGAAAACACGCTCGCGGCTGGTGCCTTGGTGACAATGACCTTCTGGTTCTGGCTGCCGAGGAAGTTCTGTGGTTTCTTCCCACCAATATAGAGCTGCCATACCTCAACGTTGAGCTGTCTTCGTGGCAATGTCTTATTCCAACCGACGACGAGCCCGCTTTCCGTATAGACATAGGGCATCCAGGTTCGGGATCGAATCCAGGCAAGTGCCTCCTTCAGAGTTTTGAAGTGCTGCTGCCCTTCCTCCAGCACTCCTCTAGTGATGCCATGATGCTCTTTCCAGTGATCCCCTAGCCCCGGATAATACAGCCCCAGACTGCCATCCCAACGCTTCTCCCGAGGAGTCATTTCCACGGAGCGAGTTGCTCCTTCCCAGGTGTAGGAGCGAGTCAAGGCATCTGTTGCCGCAATCAAGATCGTTCCCGTGGCGTTCGTCGCGCGAATTGTCATACCGGGAGTCATAACGATTTCATTTTTGCTCTGACTCTTGGCTTTTTGGATCATACAGTGTTTCTCTTTCACAGATAATGGTGGTGAAACATCATATCGCCTACCAATTCTGACTGCCCACCAGGGAGCGACACAAATGCTTCAAGCTTCGCGCGGCCTCGGGCCGCTTGACGCACTTGACGCAAAGCGTCGCTAAGGCGGGGACTTCAGGCCCAGACCGACACGGTACAATAACGCCATTATGAGCCTAACCCTTGACCGTGCACCACTTTCTGCCGCCGAAGTCGGTGAGCGTGGACGAGCGATCTATTTCGACGAAATCCAAAACCAAGTGGAGCCAGACCACAACGGTAAATATCTCACCATAGAGATCCTCTCCCACGACTGGGAGATCGGTGACAAGCACCGCGAGACACTCTTCGCGATACGTGCTCGTCACCCAGAAGGCGAGTTCTACACACTGAAGGTGGGCGAGATTGTCATTGGACATGCAGGCAGCGCAGGATGAGACTGACGGGACAGATCACGGCGAAGCTGAAGCCTACTCTCACCTTGTCTGTTCAAGGTTTCGCTGGTGATCTTTCCAATAAAGACTTTCTGATTGACACAGGGTGCAATCTTGAGCTTGTTCTATCTGCTGTCGAGATTGCTGTGCTTGGTTGGCCTCTTGTTGAGCATGCGCAAATCACACAGGCAGATGGAACGAGCGTCGATATTGATCTGCACGCAGGCATCTTGATTATGGGCGATTTTGCTCGGCCTATCCTAGCCGCCGCTTTAGGCACACAGCCCATTATCGGCATGGAACTTTTGCAAGGCTGGCAGCTCTGTCTTGATATTATTGCCCCAAACGAAGGGGAAATCAGGCTACAACCACTATGACCAAGGGCCGGCTGGAGGCGTTTAGTGATCGCGTGCTCTGGGCCAACCTCCACTTGCTGTTCTGGCTCTCTCTGGTCTCGTTTGCGACCGGCTGGATGGGCGAGAACCACTTCGCGACCCGTCCTGTCGCACTCTACGGCGTGGTGCTTTTGCTCTCGGGTGTGGCGTACTACATCCTGAGCCGTGTGCTCATTGCCGCGCATGGGATAGACTCACATCTCGGGCAAGCGCTCGGGAAGACACCAAGGGCATTGTCTCCCTGGTGCTCTACGCTATCGCGATTCCTCTGGCATTTTTTCTGCCGCTTGTCTCCGCCGCACTCTACGTCGCTGTGGCCGTGATGTGGCTCATCCCCGACCGGCGCATCGAAAAAACAATCGCGCCTTAGTCCTCTTCCGTGGGGGCGAACCCGCGGCGCATGACCGACTCGGTGATGGTGCGTGGGACGAGGAACTGCTGGAGGTAGTCCGGTCCGCCCGCCTTGCTCCCGACTCCGCTCATACGCGCACCGCCGAAGGGCTGGCGGTCGACCACAGCGCCGGTGATCTTGCGGTTGATGTAGAGATTGCCCACGCGAAACTCCCGCCGCACCCGCTCGATATTCTTCGGGGAGCGCGAGTAGAGCCCACCCGTCAGCGCGTACATCGTCCCATCGGCGATGGCTAAGGCTTCGTCGAGTGAGGCTGCCTTGAGGATCGCGACCACCGGGCCAAAGATCTCTTCTTGACAGAGCTTACCCTCGGCGGGACAGTCCGCAAAGGCGCTCGGGGCGACATAGTAGCCCTTCCCGACCAGCTCCGCAGGCACTGCCTTCTGCCCAACCAGCTTGCCCTCTTGCTTGCCGATCTCGATGTAGCGCTCGATCCGGGCCTGGGAGTCCGCATCCACGACCGGCGGGACATTGGTCGCCGGGTCGGCGGCATTTCCGACGATCAGGCTCGCCATCGCCTCGCCCAGTCGGTGGCAGAACGACTCGTAGGCATCTCCGAT
>NZ_CBAYMC010000037.1:0-23106 GCF_964826245.1 Armatimonas sp.
AGCGCCTGGGTATCGGCCCACTGGAGGCGGACATTGGGATACTTCGGGAGCTTCGGCTCGCCCCAGCGCAGCATCTCTTTGGAGAAATCTGTCCCAATCACCGCGCCGCTCGGCCCGACCCAGCGTGTCAGCTCACAGGCGAAGTCTCCCGTGCCCGTACACACATCCAGCACCTGATCACCCGCTTCCAGCTCTGCCTGCCGTGCCGCTTCCCGCCGCCAGCGCGAGTCGAGCCGTAGCGAGAGCACTGAGTTCAGCAAGTCATAGCGAGGCGCGATGGCATCGAACATCGTCTCGACATAGTCGTGCTTCTCTTCCGGTGCGGGGAGCGGTGAAGAAATAGTCTCGGGAGAGGGACGTGTCATGAATTTTCAACTTTTGGACTTTGTGAACATGTTCACAAAGTCTTATGATCGGATTATACCGTCCCTTATTCCTCTCTGCAATGCCAAGGCCACGCAAATTTTAAGCGACTATTGCATCTCATGAGTAGGCATGATATAACTTTTCCGCCGTTCCCTTGTAGCTCAGCGGTAGAGCATTCGGCTGTTAACCGAAGGGTCACTGGTTCGAATCCAGTCGGGGGAGCTTAGGAGAGCGAATTCGCGAACCTGTCGGAGGGGAGTTGCTAGAATCAAACGCAGCTCCCCTTCTATTTTTTTATCTCCCTCCTGATTTCGGCCTTTGAGCGAGACCCGATCCACCAGCAGGCTAAGAATCTCCTGCCGTTCTTCACCCGTCGCCTTGCGCCAGAGCTCAAGCACCTTGCCCCAGATACCCGCGACTTGCTCCGCATTGGGGCGCTGCCGTACCGCCGTCTCTAAGCTGCTTTCGGGTCACACAGGTATAGTAAGACACTAGCGATTTCGACCGGGAAAGTCTAAACCCTATCGGGCTCAGGATGCCCTTAATGACCGAGTTTGAGCTACCACTGAAAGGTAGCCGTGGTCGCTCTCGAAAGCGCGGGGCCGATGCTGTCGAGCTGGGACTGGCGGCTGGCGTGTGGGATGTGTTTGTGCCCGTGCCGTCATCGGGGTGCCACGGTCTTTACATCGAGCTAAAGGCAGGCAGGTCATGCCACCTGCAAGCGATTCCTCCGAGCAGGTCTGGTGATTTGATGACTAGTCTAGCAGGGTGGGAAGCTCGGTGCTGCTAGCCGTAGATACACCACTCCCACTCGACTAAAATGGATGGCCGATTCCAAAGAATAGCAGCTTGTCCTCACCCGACTGACCAATGTCCATCGAAATAATCTTGGATGGGTTCCGGGCGAGCCGTCCGCCTATTCCATAGGAGTCTTGCGAACGAGCACGTAGGTAGGAACGGCCTGCTCTCTCATCGATGACGCAGGTTTCTGAGCATAACTCGGAACCGAAACGAGAAGCAATCCTAGAAGACTTAAGCGAATACGTGACATCAGACTTTCCTTTTATTCAGAGGTTTTTAGTGACAAGCTGTGTCCTCTGCGTAAGACGACATAGAGCAGAGGCGCAAGCACGAGGGTGAAGAGAGTGGAGCAGGTAAGACCACCTATCACTGCTACCGCGAGCGGCTTTTGCAGCTGCGCTCCCGCTCCAATTCCCAGCGCGAGCGGAACCAATCCTAGGAGCGCTGTGAGGGTTGTCATCAGGATAGGACGCAAGCGGCGCTCTCCTGCCAAAATGACAGCCTCTTCAGCTGAGAGCCCTTCGGATTCGGCGTGCTGCGCTTGATCAAGTAGCAGAATCCCGTTTTTGACGACGATTCCCACAAGCATTACTGCCCCCATTAGGGAGCTGACATTAAGTGGTGTGTTTGTTATCCAGAGCCCGAGGGCTACCCCAAAGAGCGCCAGTGGCAGGATCAAGAGGATCGTCACTGGGGCTGTGAAGCTCTTAAACTGGAAAACCATCACGGCAAAGACGAGCAAAACAGCAAGCACGAGAACCTGCATTAAATTAGTAAACGAAGCCTGCTGACTCTGGTACTGCCCAGCAAGGACATAAGTCACTCCAGCAGGTAGTGGCTCGCGACGCATCACCGTGCTGATATCGCGCATGACGCTTCCTAGGTCGCGGCCCTCCAGCTGCGCGGTGACCGCCAGCATCCGCCGCTGGTCCTCACGGGTGATCTCACTGGTTCCGGGAACGGCAGCCAGCGTTGCCAGCGAGGAGAGGGGGATGTACGCCCCTAAAGGTGTCTTGATGAGCGTTGCACCAAAACCTGCGGCATCGGAACGAAGTGCCTCTGGGTAGCGCACGCGCACTCCGACCTGACGGTCTCCCTGGAGGAGCTTGGTGGCCTCGATACCAAAGAGGGCATCCCCAACCTGCTCGCCGACGTCACTGACGCTCAGGCCAGCCCGGCCCGCCAGCAGCGGGTTCACACGCGCCGTTAGCTCCGGCCCCGATTCGACCACACCAGACTTCATGTCCGCGACGCCGGGCACTTTCGCCAGCTTCTCGGCAAGCGCGGCCCCTGTCGCTTCGAGCTGCTTCTGGTCTTCCCCAAAGAGCTTTATCTCCACAGGTTCAGGCGCACCTGCGAGATCCCCGATAAGGTCCTGGAGAACTTCGACAAACTCCACCTCAATGCCGGGAACGTCCTGCGCGATCTTGCCACGAACGTCTTCGATGACAGCTTCGATATCGCGCCGCTTGCCAGACTTGAGCACGACCGCAAAGTCGCCCGTGTTGGGCTCGGTGATGAAAAAACCTAGCTCCGTCCCGGTGCGCCGCGAGTAGGACTTCACCTCCTGAGTTGTCGTGAGGATCTCTTCGATCTTCTTGAGGAGCCTATCGCTCTCAGCAAGCGAGGTTCCCGGCGCGGTGACGTAGTCAAGGATGAACGCGCCCTCGTCCATCGTGGGCATGAACCCCGTGCCCAGGCGCGTCCCGAAGAAAACCGTCCCTCCGAGTGCCAGCACTGCGCAAAAAGGCAACAGCCAGACCCGCTGCCGTAGACAGCGGCGCAGAATCCGCTCGTAGAGCCGTAAGGCCTTCTCAAAGAGCCTGCCATGCTCGCGCTGGCCCACACGGGTCTTGAGAAACGCAGCGCAAAGGCTCGGGCTGACGGTAAGAGCCAGGGCGAGAGAGACCAAGAGGGCAATGGTAAGGGTGACGGCCAGCGCGGTGAAGAACGCCCCCGCAACACCCGTGACCAGCGTGAGTGGCAGAAAGACCACCACGGTGGTCAGGGTTGAGGAGATCATGGGAGCCGCGATCTGCGTGGCCGCTTGCTGAACGGCATCCTCACGCTTCGCACCCTCTGCCAGGTGCCGGAAGACATTCTCGACCACCACAATCGCGTCATCAATCACCAGGCCGACCCCGATGGCAAGCGCTCCGAGCGTCATTAAGTTGAGGGTCAGGCCACACAGCCGCATGAGAAGAAACGTGATGAGAACCGTGACGGGGATAATCAAGGCTGTCACGAGCGTTGCTCGCAGATCGCCCAGAAAGAGAAGCAAGACCACGACTGCAAGGCCCGCTCCGATGAGCACGGCATCGCGAACACTGGCGATGGCCTCACCAATCAGCACGGACTGGTCGTAGAAGATGCCCAGCTCGGTGCCCGGTGGTAGTGATTTCTTGAGCTGAGTCAGCTCACTTTGCACGCCCACCACCACGGAGACGGTATTGGCATCGGGCTGACGGACGATATTGAGGAGCACCGACTCTGCACCATCGGCGGTGACGATGGTGGTTCTGTCCTGGGTGCTGGATTGGATCTTGGCAACGCTTCCCAGCGTGATCGCCGTCCCATTGCGGGTCACAATGGGGAGCTGGTTCAGCTCCTCAATCGTGGTTGCTTCACCAGACACCAGTGCCTGATACTGTTGGAAGCGGATATCCAGCCGCCCCACCGAGCGCACCACGTTGTTCTTGGTGAGGGCTTGTTCTAGATCGGGGAGTGCGAGGTGAAACGCGGCGAGCTTACCCGGGTCTGCCTCCACTAATATCTCGGGGATACGCCCCCCTTGAACGACCGCCCGGGCGACACCTGGGACGCGTCCCAGAATCGGCTTGAGCTTGTAGGTCGCCAAGCTCCAGAGCGCATCCTGAGAGAGATTCTTTGAGCGTAGAGAGATGCCCAGAATGGGAAAGACCGTCGGGTTCATGCGCTCGACTGTCACCTGTGTATCTGCGGGAAGCTGAGTGCGTGCCTGATTGACCTTCGCGCTCACCAGCTGCTCGGCGACCAGCATGTCGGTGCCCCAGGAAAAGTCCACTGAGAGCTCCGCCGCGCCGCGCTGAATCTTAGAGCGTAGACGGGCGACACCAGGAACCGTAGCGATGGCCTCTTCAAGGGGACGGGAGACGCCCACTTCGACGCGGCGGGCGGGTAGCTCCCCGGCCTCCGCGATAACCACCAGGCGCGGGAAGGTGACGTCTGGGAGAATCGCCACGGGGAATGAGAAGAGTGTCCAGCCACCAATCAGGCAGAGAACAGCCGTCACGAAAAGAATCGCCTTGAGGTTCCCGAGCGCAAATCGAGCAAGGTTCATGGCGCTTCCACCTTGATCTTTGCCCCATCGGAGAGCTCGTACTGGCCTAGGGTGATGACCTGTGCGCCCGCCGCGAGCCCTGAGCGAATCTCTACACCCGCGTCCGTTTCTACCCCTGTCGTGACTGGGGTCATCTTGGCGACCCCTCCCGACGCGACGAAGACAACGCTCTTGCCCTCGTGGTTGAGTACGCATTCCTTAGGAACCACGAGGGCTTGTGAGGCGACACGAATCACGACTTTCACCAGGATGAAGGCTCCGGCACGGACGGATTTGCTCGAACCCGTTTGGAGTCTGAGCGTAACGAGGTTGGTCTGTGGGTCTACCGGACCGATGCTTATCACACGCGCCATCTCCCCCGACGAAAGATGGGCTTTCTGGCCGGGGCGCACGCGCAGAGCTTCGTCGGCAGGAAGGGTGGCGAGGATATCGAGCTGGCGGCTGTTGGCAATTTCCAAGACGGTTCCGGCTGGGTCAGCCATGTCGCCCGGATTGAGCAAGCGCCGAACAACGACTCCCGAGAGTGGAGCCCTCAGTGTCGCGTAGTCTGATTGCGTCCGAGCAGTCTCCATGTCCGCTGCGGCCTTGCCCACGCCACTCTGTGCTGCCTTCGCTTCCTGCACTTTCGCAGCGACGGCAAGTGTCTGCTTCTGGGCCTGGCGTAGCTGTGCTTGCGCTTGTGTTAGCTTCGCCTCTCCTGTCTTTCGGGCTTGGCTGAGCACTTCCTCTGCTTGACGGACGCGAAGTTGCCCTGCTTCACGGTCTTCTTGCCTTGCTCCGGCTCGAAGTATTTCCAGAGTCTGGCTAGCACTCTCGACACTGGCTTCCGCGACGGTCAAGGCGGTTTGTGCATCCTCGACCTGACGCTTTGCGGAGACTCCCTTCTCCTGAAGAAACGTCTGCCGCTCGACCTCTTTTGCTGCTCTGGTTCGTGTCGCCTCGGCTTGCCGAAGTGCGTCCTGTGCCTGGAGAATCTCTTGAGGGCGTGCTCCCGCCAAGGTCTTGGCCAGATCCGTCTTTGCCAGATTGAGTGATGTCTGGGCTGCCTGAATGGCCCCATCCCGCTCTACCAGAGCGGCATCAATGGCGAGCTGGGCAACGCGGACACTGCTTTCCTGAGCGCTGGTTGCCGCCCGCGCAGCGAGCTGGGCTTGGGAAGCTGTCGCCGTCGAGGCACGGTAGCCTGCCTCAGCACTGCGAGTCTGCGCGGTAAGTGCTCTGGGATCCAGAGAGGCAAGGATTTGACCGGCAGTTACCTGGTCGCCTTCTTTCACAAGAACACTTACCAAGCGCCCCGCCATCTGCGGCGCGAGCTTTGCCGCTGCGCCTTGGGCGCTCTGGAAGGTTCCCTGTGCGGTGACGGTCTCCTCGATATCCTGCCGCGCTGCCTTGGTGACAGTCACAACAGCAACGGGAGGCTCTGCCTTCGCTTCTTCCTCAGTGGCTTTTTTGCTGCATCCCAACAGAAGCCCCAGGAAAACGAAAGAGCTAATCGACAGAGCAAGAGCTTTTTGGTTCATGGCAAGGACCCTCCGATGGTGCGCTCCAGCTGAGCGCTTGCGAGCTGAAGTGCTGCCAGAGCACGCAGATACTCGACCTGCTCGCTGGCAAAGGTGCGCTGAGCGTCAATGACCTCCAGATACCCGCTTGCCCCTTTTTCGTAACCGATCTGTGCCATCTCCAGTAGCTCCTTGGTTTTTGTCAGGCGACTCTCTCCCTCAAACGAGGCCGCGATTTGAAGGGCTTGCTGGCACTCACGGAGCGCGATCTCCACCTCTAGTAGGGCAAGACGTTCCGTCTCTTTAAGCTGCAACTGCAGCTCTTGTTTTGCTGCCTCTGTAGCACGTACCTCGGCGCGAATCCGACCATTATCAAAGAGAGGGAGGTTGATACCGATGCGTATCGAGGCATCCCCGACTTGCGCCGGGTTCAGGTTGTATCGCCTTCCCTCAAGAACGACGTTGGGGAGGCGCTGGCCCTTTGCCTCGGCGATCCCTGCGCTGCTGGCAAGAACCTGCGCACGAGCCACAAGAATGTCCGGGCGTCGAGAGAGTGCGAGGGACTGTGCCGTTGCCAAGTTTGGCAGGTTTGTCTTTGCGGTAAGAGCACCTGCGAGCACTAGGGGAGCATCGGAAGGCAGTCCTAGCAGGCTTTTTAAGGTGCTGTAGCGGTTGTCGCGATCTGTCGTGGCCTGCGTGAGTGTCTGGCGAAATCGTGCGTTTTCTATCTGGCTTCGTACGACATTACTGCGTGGAACATCACCTGCCGTGAATTGGGCACTTGCCGCTTCAGCAAAGCGCTGTATCGCTTCCAGGGAAGACTTCGCTTGGGCCAGCTCAGCATCGGCACGGAGACACTCGATATAGGCACTGGTGACATCGCGGCGCAGATCAAGAAGCGTGGCTACCTGGTCTGCCTCAGTGGCTTTTTGCTGCTGCTCAGCGGCTTGCTTACGTGGCCGAAGAACACCACCTGGCTCAAATGTCTGTGAGATAATAATATCCTCACCGAATCCGCCGGTCTGGGAGGAACCGTAGGGGCGTGCCAGCGCGAGGTTGGTGTTGTTCTGCTTGCCCGCAAGCCGTGTTCGTGCCGTTGCCTCCAACACTTTCGCACGGGCGGCCTGGGGTAGCGGCAGGTTCGCCTCCGCCCTTCGTAGCGCCTCAGAGAGTGTCAGGCTAGACTGCGCCCAGCTTATCTCCATGAGTGCCGCTTGAATCGCTAACGTCAAGAGAACCGCGACGACTTTCATTTCTTCATGCGGTGGGCAGGTGCTTCTGCCTTCTCCTTTTTTTCAGGAAGCACTTTACCCTCTTCCGCAAGGGGCTTACCCTGGCTCTGCGGACCAGCCCAGGTCAGGCCACCGATCTCAAGTAAAAGACGAATCTGCATGGTTTGGTTATCCTTTATCTTCTCCTACAGTGTATCTTGGGAAACCTGAACACAGGATGAACGCCAAGAGGCAATCTGCTCGGTATGATGAGGTGATGAAGCTCTTGCTTGTTGAGGACGAAGGCCCACTCTCCGAGTTTATGGCCCTTGGGCTAACCGATGAGGGCTTTGTTGTCGAGCACGCCGCGACGGGAACACAGGCCAATGAGCTTGTCTTGGTAGGGAGCTATGATCTGATTGTGCTGGATGTCATGCTTCCAGGCAAAGATGGGTTCTCCCTCTGTGAGCAGTGGCGCGGGCGCGGCATCGCCACTCCTATTCTCTTTGTAACCGCCCGAGATGCCGTCACCCAGCGGGTGCGTGGGCTCCAGCTCGGCGGCGACGACTATCTCATCAAACCGTTTGCTTTCGAGGAGCTTGTGATGCGCATCCGCACTCTGCTACGACGCTCCAGCGGTGTGCGGCCTGTCATGAGGCTGGAAGGCGGTGCAATCCTGAATCTTGGTACCCAACAGGTTCAATTGGACGCTATAGAGGTCACGCTCACCATGCGGGAGTGGCAGATTCTGGAATGCCTCGCCTTGGCCGCAGGCCGCATCGTCTCCCGAAATGTCTTATGGGAGAGCGTCTGGGAGAGCGGAGCGACCCCCGATTCGAACTTGATCGATGTCTACATTCGCCGCCTCAGAGAGAAGCTCGGAATGGAGGCCATAGAAACCGTACGTGGAACGGGCTATAGGCTCAGGACTGCAAACCCATGAGTAAGATACTCAAGACATTCCGCGCACGGCTCGCTTTCTGGATCGCCATGAGTGCGCTGGGCATTCTTCTGGCGACAGGCTTTGCTGTCTTTGTCAGTGTGCGAACAGCGCTTCAGGAAAAGCAGGACGAAACTCTCCTAGAGATCACCCGCACCGAGTTAGAAAGCGTGGGTGGCAAGGAGATCGGAGACCCTTTAGAAATAGGCATCAATGATGAATCTATTCTTGTCTGGAACGAGGCGACGGGGAAGATAGTCCTGGAGCGTGGACTCGTATCACTTCGCTCTGCGAAGCGCACCGTGCGGAAGCGGCTGTTTACCCGTCTCTACCGGCATGGTCATACCTACCGTGCACTCTACTACCCTTATGAGGACAACGGAGTTCGCAATATCGCTCTCTGCATCGAATCCATGGCTCCCATGCAGAGCACACTGCGAAGCATCGTTTTTCGTATGCTACTCATCGGTATGTTAGGCGCAGGTGCCACCTGTCTGCTTGCGTGGAAGCTCGCGGTGCGGCTGACCCAACCGCTCCACGAAATAGCGAGACAGACAGCAAGTATCCACATGGCTGATCTTAGCCTACGGTTGCCTCAGCTGACAGAGGACGAGGAGCTCGTGGATGTTACGGAAGGAATTAATGGCATGCTCGCTCGGCTAGAGAGTCTCTTTGAAGGACAGGCACAGTTCATTGCAGACGCAGCCCATGAGCTTCGCTCGCCGCTCGCGAATCTGCGAACCACTGCCGAAGTCGCCCTGCGTCGGCAAGACCCCAAGACGCACCAGCGTGCTCTTCAGATCACCGTAGCAGAGGTCGAGCGCCTGACCCGCTTGACCGAGAGCCTACTGACGCTCTCTCTCGCTGACGCAGGAGCCTTGGTGCAGGAGCGAGTCGCGGTCGATATTGCACAAGTAATCACAGAGTCTGCTGAGGCGATTCGTGCTCGTGCGGAAGAAGCGGGAGTAAAGATAGAACTCCAGACCGAGCCACTTTCTATCAGAGGAGATCAACTTCGTCTACAACAAGTTTTTGACAACTTACTAGATAACGCGGTGCGCTACTCGCTCTCTGGAGGGAGTGTACGGATTCGTATTGAACGAAAGGGAGACAGAGCAGACATCTATATCGAGGATGAAGGTCCTGGTATTTCTGAGGCGAATCTCCCTCATATGTTTGAGCGCCTCTGGCGAGCTGATACTGCACGTGCTCGCGTGACGGGAGGATTTGGCCTCGGGCTCTCCATCGTAAAAGCCATTGTGGAAGCTCATGGGGGAATTGTCTCCGTGCGAAGCACTGTAGGAAAAGGCACCGCTGTTCAGATAAGATTCCCTCTCGCGGATCTGACTACCCCTCATTGAGCCAAGTGACCAACCTCTGCCAAGCCCTAGACTCATTTCTTGAACAGCTCAAATCCTGCCTCTATTGTGCTGAGCTGACTGTACGACCCACATAGCCCCTGCTCAGAAACATTCTGGTTACTTTGTATTTCCTGGACGAAGCTCAGCTGACGACGTCTGAAGGATAGTGCTCACCGATCAAGACGTGGCTGAAGCCGACCAGAAAAACTCCCGTGACTGCCAAACCCCATACCCAACGCCGACGCCGAACCGACATGTTTTGTGTTCGCCAGTTAGTCAACATCCCGTATACAACCACGGCAAAGAAAGAATGCCCTGATGGGAATGAATAGCCCAGATGCTCGAAGATAATGCTAGGACGCGGACGGTGGAACAGATACTAGCATGGTTACCCCTTGGGGCAGGAAGCAATTCGTTGCTGCAAAGTAGATCACGCCCCCGAGCAACACGATCGTCTGTCAGACTGGTGTGTCTTGCCCTCATTGACCTCATGCGCCAGTTTGATGAACACAAACATCGCGACGACAGCTAGGATGACTGCTAGTGTCAGCCGACTGAGGATTCGCACAGTAAGTGTCCCGAAAAATCCTTTGCTAGGTTGTCATCGCCTTTTTTCCATCTAGAGAGCCCGTCTAAGGATGATAATCATAGTAGGTTATCAGCGGGGCAGTAGTTCCTTAAAACCGGGCAGACCTATCTCTGACTTGGAAGCAGCCTAAACGCTTATCGAAACTACCGTTTGTTTGAACACAATTCAGTCTGGTACAACCGCCAGCGTAAGCACTCGATCTTGGGGTATCTGAGCCCATAAACTTTGAGGAGATGTATCAGAATCGTCAGCGGGAGCTGTCGAATCCTTTATCGTCTTTAGTGAGGCAAGCTGTTGCTTAACTTAAACTACGCGAAATTGGGGATACTCCAGTATCAAGCACGTCATGGTAAAGTATCGCTGGAGGTGTAGCGATGAACGCTCAAATTGACTCTCTGTATCGTTTTTACCTAGATGGCCAGCACCAGGTAGATGTCCAGCATCAGGACACCGTAGCAACTAAAGGCGCACCAAAGTATGGTGCATGCTCTGGGGGCAAGGCATTTTGTCCACAAGGCTCACTCCAAGTCGTCGCTCCTGCGCTTAAATGGATTTCTCTCTTACTGCTCGTAAGCTCAACCCTACTAGGATGCTCTCTGGCAAGTGGGAACAGTCAGGCGACGAGCCGAAATAGCCAAGCAAAACAGAAGACAGCGGCAACAAAGCCACAAGGGACAAGTAAGCCGCAAGCAAAAGCTGATCCCGCAAAAGTACAGGCTTCCCAGAAAACCCTCTCGCCCACAGCCTATATCGAGACCCTCAAGACCAAGCCGGGTGGCAAGGGACTCTATATCTTCGCACCAGCCCTAAAAGACCCCAGCCTTTCACCCGACTTTTCCACCGGCTGCTCGCGTTGGCTACATCTTCAGGTCAGCTCCGACCTCCAGCTCACCCAAACACCAGCTTGGTACCAGGGAGAGTACGTCCGAATCAACTTGGGACGAAAAGATCTTTGTATCACCACAAAAGAAGCCAAAGAGGCGATGGAGACTCTAGGAGTCACCCACTATGCCCTAGGGACAGCAGAGCCGGGAAAGCTCTCATTTCAGGTCTACAGCAAGGACGCAAAACCCGTAGGAGAGCCTGTTGTCCTCACAGGTGACGAGGCAGCCATCGTCGCGGCACTGCCGGAGGCGGCAAATGCTCTGCGACAGAGACTCGCTCTACCGTCTACTACTATTGCACCACCGGTGGAGACTCCTCAAGAGCTAGCACTTATCGGAAGGGTTCCTCTTCTCACGGGAGACGACCTCAGTGAGCCAGATGCCACAGGTCTACATAGCCTCTCGCAAAAGTCCCTGCTAGGAGGACTTTTGTACCTCTCCACCTATCTACGTGCGGAGAAAAATCCAGAAGGAGCCAGTGGCCGAGCAGTGCGACTGCTCAAGATGGCAGAGGGGAATCCACTCGTACTGGCCGAGCTGGCGCGTGCCTATCCCTCCCAAGAAGTTATCGCCCGAATTAATGAACTTGCCTCTCAGGCTCCACAAAATGCTGTCCTCGCCGAGGCAAAGGCAAATACCAGCCCAACACGTGAGGCACAGCTCGCTATGGCAGAGCAGTTGGTACGAAATGCTCCAAGCAATCCTAGTAACTGGATTCTACTTGCCAACAAACTCAGTGCACTGGGTCAAGAGGAAAGGCGCGGAAGAACAGCCGACCAGATTTCTGAGCAGAAATGGGAAAAGCTGAATCAAGCTTACGGACGGTGGCTTGCAGTAGCACGCCAAGCGGCCCTGCTTGACCCTCGCAGTTCTGTAGCAGCTCTTGAACTCGCCAAGGCAGCCACGTTTGGGGGAGCAGACCAAGAGGCGCGCAAAGCTCTCGAGTCCGCCTTCCAGCTAGGAGGAGGACGACGTGGCGCCCCGGAGATTGTGGGCTGGTCTTTGGAGATGTGTGCACCGAAGTGGGGAGGGTCTGAAGAGCTTCTGGAGAAGATGGCAGATCGGGCTGCGAAGCTACCCATCACTGACATCCTTCAGACCACGACCATTATGGAAAAGCTACAGTCACGGGGCTTTAACAAACAAGCAGAGCAAATCGCCAAGGCCATCCTTGCCGAAGCTCCCAAACGCTTGAAAGAGAACCCAGATTCTGTGATCGCCTACGAGGCGCAACGGCGAGCCTACTCCCTCTTGGGACGCCATAGTGAGGCTCTGGAGGCAACGAAACGCTTTGTTGAGCTTCGTCCCCGAGACACCCAGACACGCTTTCTACTGGTCGAAGCGTACCAAAACGCGGGCCAGGCGGAACCGGCACTGGCTCAAGCCAAAAAGCTGGCAGAGTTCTTCCCTAATACCTATCAGAGTCAGTTTGTCCTAGCCCGTCTCCTCCACACCCAGAAGAAGTATGCCGAGGCAGTAGAGCCTGCCGAGAAGGCTGCACGGATGTTGCCCAGCAGCTTTCAGGCTCAGATGCTGGCGGGGGCAATATTTGCAGAACAGAAACGGTTTAAAGAAGCGCTCCCTTACTGTGAGGCGGCGCTTGCCTTGAATCCTGCTGAGTCCGCAGCAATGTTTAATGTGGGGGCAATGCTATGCGAGTTGGGTCGTGTTACCGAGGGGCGTAAGTACCTGCAAGAGTGCCTGTCCCGTACAAGAGATCCTGAGCGGATCGAATCAGTCAAGCAACTACTAAAAAAGTTCCCCGAACCCAAGGCCAAATAGATCGAGCCCAAGGGCAAATAGATAAGGGCGCTCCCTAAAGGTTCTTTGACGGGGGGCTATAGACGAACCAAAGAAAGCAAAGTAGGGATGGATTCTCCCATCGCCGTTAGGGCGAGCGCCACGACCAGACACTCCGCCGTTTTCGTTTGCTTTTCTTTTCTAAAGATCATAGGGTATACTCTTGCTACGACGAAGTAGCAAGGAGGGTTCATAGGATGAAACAGGCAGAAAAGACAGAGACAGTTATGCCACTCAAAGATGCGTTCAAGGGAAAGTTCCTGTTGGGGACAATCCTCGGGGTTGCGGCACTTCAGGAGAAGTCGCGGCAAGACACGGAGCTTGCCACCACGCACTTTAGCGCTATCACCCCAGAAAATAGCCTCAAGCCCGAGGCCGTTCAGCCGCGTGAGGGAGAGTTTCGCTTCGCAGAGGGCGACAAGCTAGTCGAGCTTTGCAAGAGCTGTGGGGCCACCGCGATTGGCCACACGCTTCTCTGGCACGCACAGACGGGGCGCTGGATGTTTGAGGGCAAAGACGGCCAGCCGCTCACTCGCGAGCTGGCACTGACCCGGATGCGTACCCATATCGGCACCGTGGTCGGGCACTACAAGGGCAAGATCGCGCAGTGGGACGTGGTCAACGAGGCCATCAACGACGGCCCCGGTGTGCTGCGGCCTTCTCCTTGGCTCAAGGCAATCGGCGATGACTTTATCGCGGAGGCGTTTCGCGCCGCCCACGAGGCCGATCCGAAGGCAACGCTTATCTACAACGACTACAATATCGAGCTGAACTACAAGCGCCCCAAGGCGGTGGAGCTTATCAAGAAGCTCCTGGCGCAGAAAGTCCCGATCCATGCCGTCGGGATTCAGTGCCACTGGCGCATGGACAATCCCAACTTCACCGAGGTCGAAGACGCGATCAAAGAGTACGCCGCGCTTGGCCTTAAGGTGATGATCACGGAGCTCGATCTGGGAGTGCTGCCCACCAAGTACCAGGGCGCTGATATCGGCTTTAGGCAACAAATGACCCCCGAGCAGCAGGCCGTGATGAACCCCTACACCAAAGGGCTCCCTAGCTCTGTCGCTCAGGCCCACGCCGAGCGCTACCGCCTGGCCTTTGAGATGTTTCTGCGCCACCAAAAAACCATCGGACGGGTGACTTTTTGGGGAACCCACGACGGCTCCTCTTGGCTCGATGACTTCCCGATTCGAGGCCGCACCGACTACCCGCTTCTCTTTGATCGCCAGGGCAAGACCAAGCCCGCCTTCTTTGCCGTACAAAACGCAGCAACGCAGCCACCCCGCGCTCCGGGGCGCCCTGGTGGCTTTGGAGGACCTATCAAACTCAACCCCGACGATATCCAAGCCTTCCCGGATCCACCCGCCGAGATCAATGCCCAGCGGGATGTGCCGCACGGCAAGCTGGAGCTGGTCGAGTACGACTCCAAGACCGTGGGTGTGAAGCGCAAGGTCAATGTCTACACCCCGCCGGGCTACGATCCGGGTAGGAAGTACCCCGTTCTCTATCTCTTGCACGGAATCGGCGGCGACGAGACCGAGTGGCTTCGCTTCGCCTCACCCAATCTGCTAATGGACAACCTGCTGGCCGAGGGCAAGGCCCAGCCGATGATTATCGTCCTGCCCAATGGCCGCGCCCAGAAAGACGACCGCCCCGGCCCCAATGCCATGGCCACCGCGCCCGCCTTTGCAGTCTTCGAGCGTGACTTGCTCGACGATCTCATTCCCGCCATTGAGGCGAAGTACTCCGTGAAATCAGACCGTGAGAGCCGAGGCGTGGCGGGACTCTCGATGGGCGGCGGACAGTCGCTCAACTTTGGGCTGGGTCACCTCGACACCTTCGCCTGGGTTGGTGGGTTTTCGTCGGCGCCTAACACCAAGCCGCCCGCACAGCTCGTCCCCGATGCCGACGCTGCAAAAGCCAAGCTGAAGCTGCTCTATCTCTCGTGCGGCAACAAAGACGGGCTGATCGGCATTAGCCAAAGGGTGCACGGATTTTTGAAAGAGAAGGGCGTTGCCCATGTCTGGAACGTGGACAGCCATGCCCACGACCCGACCCACTGGAGAAACAATCTCTACTCCTTCTTGCAACGGGTCTTCCAGGCGAAGTAGACGTACGTCATGGCCCATCCGACCATCGCGACTCTTGCGGAGCACCTGGGACTCTCCCGCGCCACGGTAACCCATGTGCTCAATGGGCGCGGCGATACCCAGCGCATCAGCCCCAAGACCCAGCAGCGGGTGCGCGAGGCGGCGCAGGAGCTTGGCTACCGCGCCAATGCCTCGGCACGCGCGGTGCGGGCGGGACGCTTTGGCAATATCGCGCTGATCCAGTCGCTCTGGGGGCAGTATCTTCCCCCGGAGCTCCTCTTTGGGCTCACCCGCGCCCTCGCCGACCAGGACCTGCACCTCGTGCTCGCGCAAGTCCCGGATCCCGTGATGGAAGACGAAGCCTACCTGCCCCATACCCTCCACGAGCTCTCGGTGGATGGGGTGCTGCTCAACCGCCACGTGGCCTCGTCGCCAGGCTACCTGGAGACCATCCTGCGGCTCCAGATCCCCGCGATCTGGCTCAATGTGAAGCAGGAGTTCGATGCGATCCACCCCGACGACTCCCAAGGGGGACGGCTCGCCACGGAGTTCTTACTCACACTCGGGCATGAGAAAATTACCTACGTGGACTCCGACGAGCCACTCAACGCCCACTACAGCAAGCACGACCGAAAGCAAGGCTACGAGCAGGCGATGGCCGCTGCTGGGAGAGCGCCCCATGTCTATGCCCTGCCCAAGCTCTGGCTGCATGAGCCCGGCGACGAGCGCATTGCCGCAGCGAAAGCCTTGCTCCAGAGCCCGGAGCGCCCCACCGCCATTGTTGCCTACGAGCTTGCGGAGGCCATGGCAGTTGTCCATGCCAGTCACCAGCTTGGCCTCACGATCCCCGATGATCTCTCGATCCTGCTCTTCCACTCTCGCACCGACGACCGCTACTTTCTGCCGTTCCACACGATCAGCAATGAGATGGAGCAGGTCGGGCGTGGAGCGGTTGCGCTCCTGCGGGAAAAGATGCAGAGCCCCCAGGTCCCCCTGCCCACACGAGCCGTCGTCATGCAGCTCCGCGAGGGCATGACCTGCCAGAGGAGAAGCACATGCGCCTCGTGACCGCTCCTCCCGTCTACGATCCCGGCGGCAACGTGGCTTTTGTCAGCGATCTTGCCACCGAAGACTACCTCACCTCGCTCATGAACGAAGCGAGTAAGCAAGGCGCTGTCTTGATGGTCGTGGGGGCCAAGCCAGGCTCCCCCCAGGAAGTCGAGCTAGCCGATACCGGTTTTACGATGGCCTCCGAGTGGTACAGGACTCAGCTTCCGCTGGCATCGCCCCCCCCGGCTCTCGCACTCCGCCCCCTTCGGGTCGATGATCTCCCTGGAGTCGCGGAGATCGCGCAGGCGTGCCGACTTCAGTACGCCCACTACCAGCCCGTTTTCTGGCGTGTCCATCCCAACGCGGTCGAAAACCATACCGCGTTTCTGAAAACACAGCTTGCCCGAACCGATGCATGTGCCCTAGCCTGTGTAGACAGCGAAGATAGGCTCTCTGGCTATGTTTTTGTGGATCACCGAGGGATTGATGACTTTGGGGTGCACGAGCCAACACTCTGGAAAACGGTGGGAAAAGCTCTCCTCGACGGCGCGGCCGCCTGGATGGGAGCGCAAAGTCTCTCCGAGATAACGGTTGTCTGCGGCCATAAAGACAGGCCAAAACGCGCAATGCTACAAGCGACAGGGCTTTACTGTTGCGATGGCTGGTGGACACTGCCCCTTATGGGTTAAGGATGGCGAAAACAAAACAATGAAAAAACAGAACCTGACACTCACGATAGACACAACAAAAGCGACGGGAAAAGTAAGCCCGCTCCACTATGGCCTGATGACCGAGGAGATCAACTACAGCTACGACGGTGGCCTCTACGCCGAGCTGATCCGCAACCGTGCTTTCCTCGATGATGCCAAGAATCCTGTGCACTGGTCGAGTGTCGGTGGTGCGACTCTGGCGCTCGACACCGCGCTCCCGGTGAACAACGTGCTCACGACCAGCCTACGGGTTGAGGCAACAGCGGCAGGAGCAGGAGCCGCCAACGATGGCTACTGGGGCTTTCCTATCACGCCAAATACGAACGACAAAGCCAGCTTCTTCGCCCGAGGAAGTGTTGGGGCGCTGACACTCACGCTCCAGAGCCGCGATGGCAAGACGATCTACGCACAGACGCGTGTTTCCGCGGTGGGTGAGGGCTGGAAGAAAGTCACGGCGACTCTCAAGACGGGAAATGTCGCGCCCACCACCGATGCAATCTTCACGATCACCGCAGAGAAGCCAGGGACGCTCTGGCTGAGCCTAGTCTCGCTCTTCCCGCCCACCTGGAACAACCGCCCCAACGGCTTTCGCCGCGACCTGATGCAGCTTCTGGTCGATCTAAAGCCCGGGTTTTTGCGCTTCCCCGGTGGCAACTACTTAGAAGGCAATACGATCGCCACCCGCTTCGACTGGAAAAAGACGATCGGTCCGCTGGAGACGCGCCCCGGTCATCCGTGCCCGTGGGGCTACCGATCAAGTGATGGCATGGGCCTGCTGGAGTTCTTGCTCTGGTGCGAGGACATGGATGCGGAGCCGGTGCTCGGAGTCTATGCGGGCTACTCCCTGCGCGGCGAGTTCGTCAAACCCGGCCCCGACTTAGAGCCCTATGTGCAAGAAGCGCTGGAAGAGATCGAGTATATCACAGGCTCGACTTCGACAAAATGGGGCGCACAGCGCGCCAAAGATGGCCACCCGAAGCCCTTCAAGCTCCAGTATGTCGAGGTGGGCAACGAGGATTTTTTCGATAGATCCGGGAGCTACGACGGCCGCTTCGCGCAGTTCTATGATGCGATCAAGGCAAAGTACCCAAACCTAAAAGTGGTCTCGACGGTTGGCAATGAGCAGCCTGCCAGCAAGCGCGTCAAGAGCCGCAAGCCCGATGCGCTGGATGAGCACTACTACCGAAAGGCAGCTGACTTCATTCGCGACTCCCCGACCCACTTCGACCGCTACGACCGCAAGGGCCCCGAGATCTTTGTGGGGGAGTGGGCCGCGCACGAAGAGATAGCGCCGTGGCTCCCACCCTCGCGCAACCTCCCCGCCACTCCGAGCATGAAGGCCGCTCTGGGAGATGCCGCGTTCATGACCGCGATGGAGCGCCATGCGGACTTTGTGACCATGCAGTGCTACGCGCCACTCTTTGTCAATATCAACCCCGGCGGACGGCAGTGGCGCCCGGACTTAATCGGCTACGATGCGCTGCGCTCCTACGGTGCACCCAGCTACTACGCCCTAAAATTATTCTCGACTAGTGTCGGCGACGAGCTCCTCAAGGTCAGCCTGGCAGGCGCACCGCTCCTCGCCTCCGTCACGCGCCAGAGCAAGACGGGCAAGCTCTTTGTAAAGTATGTTAACCCTGGTGAGACACCACAGGCCGTCACCCTTCAGCTCGCGGGCGCAAAGTCAGTCAAGCCCGAGGCCACAGTCACCACGCTCGCCGCCCCGCCCGACGAGACCAACTCTATGGAAAACCCGAGTAAAGTGATCTCCAAGACCACAAAAATCGGCAACATCAAGCCCGAGTTTTCCTATACCTTCCCGCCGTACTCGATCACCTTGATCACGCTGGAGACACGCTAGCCCGACAGGACAGGGCGTGAACGCCCTGTCTAGGCTTTGCGCTTCAAGTAGCCGTGCATCTTGAGCCAGCTAGAGAACGCGTCGAACCAGCCGGTGCTGGTGGTCTCCTTGGGGTACATCCCAAAGCCATGTCCACCCTGCTCGTAGTAGTGGAACTCGACCGGGCGCTTGGCCTTGCGCCAGTTCTCGATCAAGCCGACATTGAAGCCAAACAACGGATCGTCGGCGGCGATGGCCGCAAAGAGCGGTGGTGCGTCGGCGGGAACCTCCACAGCACCTAGCGGGCCGTAGATATTGCCGAGAAACGCCGGTTTGGCCTCCTTGCTGCTCAGCCCCGTGGTCATCGTGAGCGCCGCACCCGCAGAGAAGCCGATCATGCCAATGCGGTCGGGATCGACATGCCACTTTGCTGCGTTGGCACGCACCAGCGCAAAAGCCGCGTTGGCATCGGCGAGCTGGGGGGCGATTCGGGAGGCCATGTCGCCCGAGACCGTGCGGGGGGGAGCGGCAGGAGTGCCCGTTGGGGGGGCGCCTGCGGGGCGAGGGGCGGGTGGACGTGCGAACTCCTCAAGGTCTGCCGGAGTTTGGTTAAGCCGGTACTTGAGCACGAAGGCCGCGACACCCTTGGCGGCAAGCGCACGGGCTACCTGCCAGCCCTCGTTCTCCATCGAGAGCGTCCGGAAGCCACCACCAGGCGCGACAATCACCGCAGCGCCGGTCGCCTTTGCAGGGTCGGGCAGGAAGGGATGGAGAGTGGCGACGGTGACATTGCGGGCAAACATACTGCCATACTGTTTGTGCCACGACTCGGTTGCAGTCGCACCCGGTAGCGGACCGGTGCTAAGCTCGATAGCATCGGGCTGGGTGGGGATGGGAATGGCCACCATCTTGTCGTTTTGTGCCCTAGCGGGTTGAGCGAGCGGAAACGCCATTATCAGTGCGACGCAGGTAAAGGTCTTAGCGACTAGGTCGAGGTGCTGCGCAATAGAGCGGTTTGGTTTCATAGTTACTGCCCCTTCTTCGGAGTGCTTATTTCGTAAAGCTCCTATGGTATACTTCAGCTACGACGAAATAGCAAGGGCTTTTTTCAAAAAAAACGCGATGAAGACACCACAGACACAAACCTGGCACGCGGACAACGGCAACGGCACGTTCTCCAATCCGCTGTTCTACGATGAGTTCTCCGACCCCGACCTGATCCGGGTGGGCAGTGATTTCTATCTCACCGGTACCACGATGCACGCCATGCCGGGCCTCCCCGTGCTCCACTCCAAAGACTTGGTTAACTGGAAATTTCTCAGCTATGCCTGCGAAAAGCTCGACTTTGGCCCCGAGTACCGGCTAGAAGACGGCAAGGCGATCTACGGCCAAGGGATCTGGGCTCCGAGCTTTCGCTGGCACAAGGGGACGTTCTATATCTTCACCAATGTCCGGGGCCAGCCGATGCAGGTCTACGCCGCCACCAATCCTGCCGGTCCCTGGAAGCACTGGGCGATGAAGACCGGCTTTCATGACCCGTCGGTGCTCTTCGACGACGACGGTAAGATCTACGTGGTCTACGGCTACCGTGATCTGCGCCTTGTGCAGCTCAATAACGAGCTAACGGAGGCGATTCCGGGAACGGAGCGCGTGTTGTTCAAGCAAAGCGATGGCATGGGCGAGGGGGCGCATTTCTATAAGATCAACGGAAAGTACTTCATCACCAGCGCCTGGTACCTGGGAACCATGAAGATGCCCTGTGCCCGCGCGGACCGCCCCGAAGGCCCCTACGAGGTCAAGGTTATCTCCGAGGGGGAAGACTTTGGGATTGCCAAGGGCGCGATGCACCAGGGGGGGATTGTCGAGACTCCCACGGGTGAGTGGTGGGGCTTCTCGATGATGGACTTCAACTCCCTCGGGCGGCTGACGGGACTCTCGCCGGTGACCTGGAAAGACGGCTGGCCCTACTTTGGGCTCCCCGGCAACCTCGGGCGCTCGCCACGCACCTGGGTCAAGCCCAAGACGGGGGTGACCTCAAAGCCCTCGGCTCCCTACGAGCGTCGCGATGACTTCTCGGGCAAGACCCTCAAGCCGATCTGGCAGTGGAACCACGCGCCAGACAACACCAAGTGGTCCCTCTCCGAGCGCCCCGGCTTTCTGCGCCTGCACGCGCTTCCTGCCGCTGATTTCTGGCAGGCACGCAACACCCTAACCCAGCGCGCCATTGGGCCAGTCTCGATTCCGACCGTCGAGCTAGAACTTGGCGGCATGAAGCCCGGCGACCTGGCGGGACTTGGCTTGCTTAACTCGCCGTATGCCTGGATCGGAGTGCACTGTGAGGCAAGTGGCTTTGTTATGGAGCAGCTCGACAAGACCACGGGTAAGATGGCACAAGCGCCTCTTCGTGGCACACGAGTCTGGCTCCGGGCGGAGTGTGACTTCTTCACGGAGAAGGCAAAGTTTAGCTTTAGCGTTAATGGAAAGAGCTTCCAGCCTCTAGGTGATGCGTTTAAGATGGTCTTTCAGCTCAAGACCTTCCAGGGCATACGCTACTCCCTCTTCCACTACAGCACGTCAGGAGCCGCTGGTGGCCACGCAGACTTTGCTCGCTTCACGGTCGAGGAGCCGCTCTGCCATGGCCTGACCAAGCCCATTCCGTACGGGAAAACCATCACACTCACCGAAGTCGGAAGTGGCCAAGCACTCACTGTCGGTGGTGCCACACAGCTCAAAGTCATCGACCGAGGCCAGGGGCGTATCGCGCTTCGCCCTCGTAGGGGCTCCGCTGAGGAGACAGAGCCTTTTCAGTGGATCGAGACGGCTCAGGCAGACATCACGCTTCTCTCGCTCGCCTCCCACCGCTATCTACGTCTCGAAAGTGGGCAAGTGCTCGCCGAGGGACTAGGAGCACCACGAAACCGAGAGGATGGCTCTCGGTTTCGCGCGAAACGAGTGCGCTAGACTTTTAGCCGGGCGAAGTTTTTCTTGCCGACCTGGAGCTCGTCGCCATCAGTGATGGTGATTGTTGCTGCGGGGTCGGAGAGCTTTTCTCCATTGAGCTTCACGCCACCTTGCTCAATCAGCCGCCGCGCTTCGCCGTTGCTGGGGGCGAAGTTGCCGTGCCGAACCAGCGCGACGATATTGATGGGGTTCTCAGGAACCGTCAGCTCGGGCGCGTCGCTGGGGAACTGGCGGGCGGAGTGAATGCGCTTCCACTCGTCGCTGGCCGCGCTGGCCGCCTCCGCGCCGTGGTAGATCGTGACGATCTCCCAGGCGAGGCGGTGCTTGGCCTCCATCGGGTTTTGGGCTTTCAGAATCTCCGCAAACTCTGCCGTGGGGACATCGGTGCAGAGCAGAAAATACGTTCCCATCTGTGCATCGGCGAGGCTCATCACCTTTGAGTACTGCGAGAGCGCGGGCTCGGCGATCCCGATGTAGTTGCCCAGGCTCTTACTCATCTTCTTGACACCATCAAGCCCGACCAGAAGTGGCATGAAGAATCCGATCTGTGGGTCTTGTGCAATCTCCGGGTCGCTCTGCAGCTCGCGGCCTGTGAGGATATTAAAGGTCTGATCCAGCCCGCCCATCTCCACATCGGCATGTATGGCAACCGAGTCGTAGCCTTGTGCCAGCGGGTAGAGCAGCTCATGGAGCGAGATGGGCTGGCCCGCGTCCCAGCGCTTCTTGAAGTCGTCGCGGGTGAGTACTTGAGCAACCGTGATCTTGCTGGTGAGCTTCACCAAGTCCGCAAAGCTGAGCTTGCCCAGCCACTCGGAGTTGAAGCGCACATCGGTTTTCTCTTTGTCCAGGATCACGGAGAGCTGGTCCACGTAGGTTGCCGCGTTCTCCGCGATCTGCTCGCTGGTGAGCATGGGCCGCGTCGCCGAGCGGCCCGATGGGTCGCCGATGAGCGTGGTGTAATCGCCAATAATGATCGTCACGCGGTGGCCCAAGTCCTGGAACTGACGCATCTTGCGCAAGACCACGGCAAAGCCTAGGTGGATATCGGGAGCCGTCGGATCGAGGCCCAGCTTGACGATCAGCGGCTTACCGGTCTTGGCAGATTTCTCTAGCTTGGCCTTCAGGCCGTTCTCAGGGACGATAAGGCTCGCGCCACGGGCGAGGAGCTGCACTTGTTCTTCAATAGTCACAGGAGCTATTTTACCGCGCTGGAAACGTCTGAAGGGTGTGGCGCGGTACAATAGTCAAGATTCGAGGAGGTTCTTTTTTATGGTTCTCAATCGCGTTGCTTTTATTCTTTCTGTTCTTGGGATCGTGATCGCAGGCTACATGTGGAGCATGCACTCTCATCCGCAGGACATTCCCTGTAGCCTGCACATGACGGCACAAAATGACTGTCGGGATGTTGCCCTGAGCCCGTACTCACGCTTTCCTATTGGCAGTGGCCCTCCGGTGGCGATGTGGGGGACCTTTGGGTATATCGCTCTGACGGTGCTTGCGTTTCTGCGAACCACCACAGAGAGCGTGAAGCGAGATCGTCAGCTCCTAACACTCTGCCTTGGGCTGGCAACTGTCGCACTGGGCTTTTCTCTCTGGCTCACTTATATTGAGCTGAATGTGATCCACAAAATCTGCAAGTGGTGCATGACCAGCCAGGGCATTATTGCAGGAATCTTTTTGCTCCA
>NZ_CBAYMC010000038.1:0-23058 GCF_964826245.1 Armatimonas sp.
TATAGATTGGTGCTGGGAGAGGGTGAAGGACAAAAGCCGTATCTTCAAGGCTGGGAGCTGGTCGAGAACACAACGGATGAGGACTGGGAGGGGGTGCAGCTCACCCTCGTCTCCGGTCGCCCCGTAAGCTTCATCCAAGACCTCTACCAGCCGCTCTATCTCCCGCGTCCTACCGTCGGCCCCGATATCATCCCCGCCGCCGCGCCAGAGATTCACGAGGCTGCGCTATTGGATTACCTAGTAAGTCAGCCAGGGGGAGGAATCTCTTCGAACGTGCTGACGGCGGCACCGGCTTCTATGGCCAAGCGATCCGTGAGGGCCGAGTCTATGCGGCAGTCGGTGACTTCCCAGGCCGAGGGGCGCAGTGCGGGGGAGCTGTTTCAGTACAACATCAAAGCCCCCGTGGCGCTGCCACGGCAGCAGGCGGCGATGATCCCCGTGGTCTCCGGCGACATTGGCGGCGAGAAAGTCTCGCTCTACAACGCCGATACCGATCCGAAGTACCCGATGAACGCGCTGAGGCTGGTCAATGACACGGGACTGCACTTAAAAGCGGGGCCGATCACGGTTTTTGATGGTGGAACCTACGCAGGCGATGCACGGCTAGGGGAGGTCACCCCCGGCGATATACGGCTGATCACCTACGCGGTGGACCTGAGTATCGAGGGCGTTCGCACCGAAGAAATTCGCAACGGCAGTGAGTCTAGCCTGACGATCAAGCGCGGCGTGCTGACCATCACCTCGAAGAACCGTCGGGAGACACTCTATAAATTTACCTCGAAGGCTACTCTCCCCCGCACGGTCTTGGTCGAGCACCCGCTCTGGGCTGGCTGGGAGCTGGTTGCGCCTACGGAGCCCACCGAGACCACGCGGGATCGCTACCGGTTCGCCGTGTCCCTCGCGCCGGGCATGACCGAGACGCTCACCGTGGCACAAGAGCAAGCATACGGAACGACGGTCGCACTGCTTGATGCCGATGCGACTCAGCTCATGCACTACGCCAGCCAGGGAGAGATTCCCGCGCGCCTGAAAGAGGCCCTGGCTGTTACCATTGCCCGCCGTCGCAAGATCGCGGAGCTAGAAAGTAGCGCCGATGGGCTGGATGCAGAGCGCACCCAGATCCATGAGGAGCAGGGCCGCATCCGGGGAAATATCGCCACGCTGGACAAAGACTCCCCGCTCTACCGTCGCTATTTAGACGAGCTCAATGGCCAGGAGAACCGCCTTCTGGAGCTACGGGAAGAGAGCAACCGCCTGCGGAAATCCGCCCAGGATGCTGGAAACGAATTGAAGGCTTTCCTTGATACATTGGACTTATAAGAGAGCCCCGCCGGTTGGAGCGGTGGGACTAGAGACGATGCCGATTGGAACGGCGTCGCTGGAGAGCTAAAGCTACGAAGGCCGCTTCGGGCCATAGGAATATTGGGATTTATGGGCGGCACGCCCTTTGTAGCGCGAAGCGCTCTACAGTCACCCCCCTCCAACGGGGGTGAGGAGAAAAAACGATGCGAACAACCATGATACTACCGATGATCGTGCTGGCGCAGGGGCCAGCGCTCGCGAAGGCTCAAGAGAGTGTGCTCCCGGTGCGTGCCGTGACTCTCTTTTCCTCCGGGGTGGCCTACACCCAGCGCGAGGGGCGCGTAGAGGGCAACGCCACCGTGCCACTGACTTTCCGCACCACCCAGATCAACGACATTCTAAAATCGCTGGTGCTCATCGATGAAAATGGCAAAGTCCAGCCCGCGATCTATGCCGCCAAGGACCCGGTCAATCGTACGCTTCAGAGCTTTGCGGTGGATGTGACCCAGCCACTGGAGCGAACGGCCTTGCTCAACCGGCTCCGGGGCCAGACCATCACGGCGACAGCCGCGAGTCCGATGACAGGGAAGCTGGTCAGTGTTGAAAATAAGACTCTCCTGGGAGCAGATGGGAAGCCCGTTAGTGCTGAGTTTCTGAACCTTCTGACCGAGCGTGGCTTGAGCACTGTGCGTCTGGATCAGGTTACGGATATTTCGTTCAATGACCCGAAGGTGGCACGCGAGTTTGGCGAAGCGCTGGCGCTGCTGGCGGCGGGGGCAGATGATAAGCGGCGGAGCGTGACCCTGCGTTTTGAGGGCAAGGGTGAGCGACGGGTGCAAGTCGGCTATATCTCCGAAGCGCCGCTCTGGAAGATGAGCTATCGGCTCCTGCTCTCCGGCGTGAAAGAGGGGAGCACGGTACCGTATCTCCAGGGCTGGGCTCTGATCGAGAACACGACAGATGAGGACTGGAACGGGGTGAGCCTGACCCTCGTCTCGGGTCGTCCGATTAGCTTTATCCAGGATCTCTACCAGCCACAGTACATTGCTCGCCCTGTGATTGGTGCCGATCTCAGCGTCTCGCCTCTGCCCCAGCTCTCCGAGTCTGTGATGGAAGACCGGAGCAATCTCGCCGCACGGGCCGCGATTACGAACTCCATGATGCGAGGGCAAGGTGGTCAATTTGGCCGAGGGGGAGGCTTCGGTGGGCCGGGGGCAATGCCTGCGCCTTCTCCCGCTGCTGCGGCGGATAAGCCACTAGATCCCGAAGCGATGGCGGAGTCGGTTTCCGCACAGGCGTCGGGGGAGAAGCAGGGGGAGCTATTTACCTACAAGATCACCTCGCCCGTCGCGCTTCCGAGGCAGCAGGCGGCGATGATTCCCGTCGTGGCGCAGGATATTGCCGGGGAGAAAATCTCGCTCTACAACCCTACCACCGACACGCGCTTTCCCTTATATGCCGTTCGCCTGAAAAACAACACGGGGCTCCACCTCAAAGGTGGGCCGGTGACTCTCTTTGATGGCGGAACCTACGCAGGCGATGCGCGGATGCTCGACATTCCGCCCGGCGACAACCGTATTCTGACCTATGCCGTGGATCTGGGGCTTCAGGGTGAGGTGCAAAACAAAGATGGTAGCTCGGTGGAGACCAGCCTGACCATCAAGCGCGGCGTGCTGATCCGTGCCCGGAAAGAGACCATGGAGGTCGTCTACAACTTCCGCAATAAGTCCGACAAGCCCCGCACTGTTCTGGTAGAGCACCCCTACAGCGCGGAGTTCAAGCTGGTTGCCCCCGCCAAGTTCGAGGAGCGTACCACGAGTCTCTATCGGTTCCGTGTGAGTGTCCCTGCGGGCAAGACCGAGGCACTCATCGTAAAAACCGAGCGCCCTCTCTCGGAGACCTACGCACTTCTGGATGCCGATGTCAACTTTATCGAGGTCACGACCCAGCGTAAAGAGGGGGTCTCTGTCAAGCTCAAAGTCGCTCTGGAAGATGTCTTAGCCCGGCGGCGCAAGCTCCAGGAGCTGGAGAGCCAGAGCAATGAGCGGGATATCGAAGTGAAGCAGATCGAGCAAGACCAGAGCCGGATTCGGCAGAACATGAACGTCCTAGATCGCAACTCGGAGAGCTACAAGCGCTATGTTCAGCAGCTTGATGAGCAGGAGATTCGCATCCAAGCACTCCGCAAGCAAGCCACCGAGCTACGGGCACAGAGAGCGAGCGCTGAGCGTGACCTACGTGCCTTTTTGGATAAGCTAGAAATCTAGTCTCAAAATTTTTACTGAGAACCATAAGAATAACTTCGGCAACCTCTGGCACACTTTATGCATTTAGGAAACTTGCAGGAGTTATTCTTATGGTTCTCAGTAAAATAGTCAGCCGCCCCATCGCGAGTGGCTTTGTGTGGCTCACTCCGTTTTTGAGCGCAGTGGCTCCCTACGCAGGGGGTATCGCGTTAGGGCTTTTTCTGGCTAAGTTCTGGCTCTAGCGGGTTGCCCTGGCAGCAATTCCCTGTGCAACTCGCCCCAGATCGGCTCCGCTATTGGCCAGAAGGATCACCGCATTGTCGCCGTCTAGCTCGCGCCAGTAGTGGGTAGCGAAGCCAGGACGACTCCCGCCATGCTCAGTGGTGCGTTTTCCGGCCACCCCCGCGAGGTTCCAGCCAAGGCCGTAGGGGTATGGCTTGCCACTGTTTAGCATCACGGGCTCAAAAAGCCGGGCGCGGGTCTCGGGCTTCAAGAGAGAGCCGTTGCGGAGCATCCCTTCCCACTTGGCCAGATCTTGCACCGTCGTCAGGAGGCCCCCGCTGGCAAAGTCACGGCTCCAGGAGGCCACATTCACGCGCTTCTCCGACTCTAGGGCATAGCCATCGGCGCGGTTGGCAACCAGCTCACTGAGCGTATGGCGGCGCGTGGCACGCATCTCTAAGGGCTGAAAGAAGCGCTCCGTGAGAAACTGATCCCAGGTCTGGTTGGTGATGCGCCGGATCACTTCCCCAAGAAGCACAAAGCCGAAGTTGCAGTACTGCCACTTCTCGCCAGGGGCAAAACGCAGCGGTAGTGGCTTGACCGCTGCTATGGCATCGGCCTCGGTGTAGCGGCGCGTGAGATCCATTGGCTCATCGGGGACCAGGCCCGACGTGTGCGTGAGCAGGTGCCGCAGGGTGATCTTCTCCCAAGTCGGCGGTATCGGAAGCGTCTTGGGCAGATGGCGAGACAAGGGATCGTCGAGAGCGAGCTTTGACTCTTGCTCCAGCAGCAGAATACTAGCCGCAACGGCCTGCTTGGTCACGGAGGCGAGCTGGTAGACCGTCTCCGCCGTCGCCGGTGTCCGTGTCTCCAGGTTGGCCTGACCGTAGCCGCCGGATTTGAGGATTTTCCCCTGGCGCACCAGCGCCATCGAGAGTCCTGGGACTCTCTGGAGCCCAAGCTCCTCGTTGATGTAGCTGTCAATAGGATCGTCAAATAGTCGCAAATTTTGCCTACTTTCCCTCGCGGACGATCCAAGCTAGAAGCGCCACTTGCTCCTGCCAGCTTAGCGCCGCCGCCCCTGAGTCGCCGCGCTGGCAGGCATCCAGGCGCTCGCGGGCGGTGCCGTTGCCACTATCAAACGCATCATAAAACGGATGCGGCCCCGTCATGCCCACCCAGTAGCGCGTGTTGCCCCAGTCACCCTCGCGCCGGTGCACGAGCTGATGGATGTAGTTAGCCGTACTGTCCTCTTCATGCACCTGCACGAGCTTATGGGCCGCATCCAGATCATCATTAAGCAAGTGCAAGAGCGCCCGCAGGTTGTACGAGCCCTCCGAAACTTTTGAGAGCAGCCCCGGCAGCCATGGCGCTTTCGGACAGAGGGGAGCATCTGTGCGAGCAAGAAGTGTCGCAGCAATAGCATGAAGCGGGTGCGTTTCGGGCAGTGGGTTTGTCATGAGGGTAGGTATCCAAAGAGGCGCACGGAGCCGTGGGCTAGGGAGCTATCGGGGAGCGGCGTGGAGTTTTCGGAGTTGGGAACCGCCAGCTCTAAGATAAGATTCAGCGCGTCGGAGGCGACCACTTGGGCCTTGTAGACGGTCAATGGCAGCTCGCCCCACGTGGCAGTGCGGTGGCTGAGAATCCGGCAGATCACCACGTAGTCGTTTTCAAGCTGGCCTTGGCGCACCAGCGCCAGCGTGTCGGCGGAGAGCTTATCGGCATCGCGGAGTAGGTCGCGCATGGCATTGGCACCACCGGGAGCGAGCGTCGCGAGGCCATAGAGCGCCAGCTCACAGGGCTTGCTCATGGCGGCTTTGTAGCGCTCTGCATGAGTGGCCTGATCTGTGGTGCAGACAATCAAGCGCTGACTGCCTACGGCCAGCTCCGCCAGCGGGAGCCCCTCCTGGGGGTCGCGCCAGAGCCGCCGCAGTGTCCCCGCCAGGCGCTGCTCGGTGACCAGGTCGGGTAGCTCCGAGGCATCCGCCGCTCCGACCGTCAGAAACTCCTTGCGCCGCTTCAGGCTCCGCGCCACCAGTGCGCCAAAGCCTCCCAAAACCAAGAGCAACGCAATCGGCAGAATGGTCTCCATGCCGCCTATTGTACCCAAATCATCTCCGCCGATTGAAATCGGCGGCACTCTGAACGAGCGCTTGGGCGCGGGCTTGGGCGACACCGTCTTCGCCGGGCTCTAGAGGCTTTTGCGGATCGCGGACGCAGGCGGCGAAGTGCTCGACTTCGAGCTGGAACTGATCTTGGTGCTCAAAGAAAAAGGCTTCCTCGGTGTCGGAGTTGTTGGCACGGACGAGAACTCTGACGCCGCTCTCGCCGACTTGAAACGCTCGCTCGGCGGTGATGCTTCCCTCGCGCCCGACTAATTCGTAGCGGCTGGTGAAGGCTTGATCAAAGCCGCCGATGAGGCTGGCGGTGCGGTTTTCGGCAAAGGCGAGGAGCGCCGCTGTGTGAATGTCCACGCCGGTCCCGGAATCACGAACGGCGAGGGCTTTTGCTTCGGTGGGCTCGCTACCAAGGAGCCAGCGGGCGGCGTTGAGCGGGTAGACGCCTACATCCAGAAACGCGCCGCCGCCTTGCGCGGGGTTCCAGCGGATGCCTGCATGATCCGCCGTGGCGGGGTAGGTGAAGATCCCACGAAAGTGCACCGGCTCGCCAATCGCGCCGCTTTGTAGCACCTCAAAGACTTTCTGGTGCTGCGGATGGTGTCGGTACATAAACCCCTCCATCAGCCGCAAGCCCGACGCCACTGCTGCGCCTGCCATCCACTCGGCCTCCGCAACCGAGAGCGCGAGGGGCTTGTCGCAGAGGACGTGCTTGCCCGCCGCGAGGGCCTTGACCGTCCACTCGGCGTGCTGATCGTTGGGGAGGGGAATGTAGACCGCCTCAATGTCCGGGTCGGCAAGCAGTGCGTCGTAGCTGCCATAGGCTCTTGCCACGCCGTGTTTTTCGGCGGTGGCCTGCGCTTTTTCGAGAGTGCGTGAGGCCACCGCATGGAGCGCCGCATTTCCCGCACTTTTCAGTGCAGGAGCCATGCGGCGCTCGAAGACGCGGGCGCAGCCTAGGACGCCAAAACGGACGTCATCCACTACCGTCGTGCTCGTCCGGGGCGCTGTGCGAGCTTCTTGGCCTTCTCGATCTCCGTGGCGTAGGCTTTCTCGTCCCAGGCTGTGAGTGTGGTGGCGATAGCTCCACAGTTGCTGTAGGTCTCTTTCTCGGAGAGCATCGCAATCAAGAGCTTGGCATCCGCGGGATCGTGCTTGAGCCTGCCTAGCGCACGGATCGCCTCACCGCGTCGGGCATCACTCAGATGGGTGAGCAGGCCACGCCAGAGCGAGCGCAGGTCTTCCCGCTCCAGCCGGCCCAGCTCATCTAAGCTCCCCAGAGCGGGGAAGCGCAATGCATCGGCCTTTGCCACGGCGGCGATGGCCTGAATGTCGGTATCGGACGCGCCATCGGCAAGAAGCCCCTGCATCGCAACGGTTTTATCCAGCCCAACGGGGGCATGCTTCACAATTGCCAGGCGCTCCTCGGGGGCAAACTCGTGCTTCAGCTCGCGCAGAAAGTCATGATCGGGATCAAGTAGCACCGCACTTGGCTTCGCAGACGCCTTGATCTTAAAGACCTGCTCCGTTGCATTCAGCGTGACCTCAAAACGGCTCAGGCTGTCTTGGATCAGGCCAATCTTGGCGGGAATCGTGTAGATCGGGGTGCCGTCGGAGGTGTCCTGGGTCTGCTTCACACTCACCAGCACCGCTTTTTCTGCCTCGTCCCACTTCCAATCGTACTCCAGCACGGGGTGGCCGGGCTTGAGGAGCCACTGCTGGAAAAACGGCTCGCAGTTGATGCCGCTAAAGTCCGTAAAGGCGCGACAGAGATCTTCCCACTCCACGGGCGTGTGGCGGTGCTCGGTGAGATACTTCTTGATGCCGCCAAAGAACGCTGCATCGCCTAACTGACGGCGTAGCGTGTGCAAGATCGCGCCGCCCTTGGGGTAGGTGTGGCTGTCGAACATCACCTCGGGGTCGCGGTAGAGATTGGTCGAGACTGGGCGCTTGTAGCGGCGCGACTCGGCCAGGTAGCCCCGTATATTGCTGTCCACTTCACGGTCGTAGGCGTTCTTGCCCCGGCTGTGCTCAAAGTAGAGCACCTCCATGAACGTGGCGAAGCTCTCGTTGAGCCAGACCTCGCCCCAGTCTTTACAGGTCACCAAGTCGCCAAACCACTGATGGGCTAGCTCATGGGAGTTGAGGCTCGCCATGTTGCGAAAGCCCGAGCGAAAGTCGGTGAGATTGCCCACGCCGAGGGTCGTGGAGGAGACATTTTCCATGCCGCCACCAAAGTCATACATCGCGTTCTGTGCGTATTTCTGCCACGGGTACTTCACCCCGGTAATCTTGGAGAAGAACTCCAGCATGTCGGGTGTGTCGCTAACGCTAGCGTCAATCATGCTCGCAAAGCCCTTGGGCACGACATACCACAGCGGCACATCGCGCCACTTGTCTTTTTTAATGTCAAACGGTCCGGCGACCAGCGCCATGAGATAGGTCGCGTGGGGCTGTGTCATTTTCCAGTGCGAGGTGCGACGGCCATTCTTCACGGTCTCTTTCTGGGGCAGGCCATTGCTGACCACACTCCACTCGGCTGGAACGGTGGTGATGGTCTCGGTGGTGGTCATGTCGTTGGGATAGTCCCAAGTCACGGCCCACTCGCGATTACCCGCCGTCTCACCCTGGGTCCAGAAGCCCTGCTTCTCTTTGTTCTGGTCATTGGGAAGCATCCAGTGGAAGCCATCTCCCTGGCCAAAGCCTCCTCCTTGAATCGCCCCCCCCGCGTAGGTAAAGCGCACCAGAAGGGCTTTATCTTTGGCAAGCGGTGCGGGGAAGCGCACCGAGACAATATCGCCGTCGCGGGTGAACTTCAGCGCCTGCCCACCTGACTCTGCTGTCTTGACCTCGATATTCTTGCCCGCATGGAAGCGCAGCACCGTGAGCTTATCTCGGAGCGGCGCGACGGTGTTGGTCGAGGCTCCGGTGAACTTGCGATTAGGCCAGTCAATGTCCAGCTCCACTTTCAGGTGCTGGAGGTCGAAGTCACGGTCCGGAGCATACTGGATCGTGGCGGCAGGAGGAGTGAAAGGGTTGCCTCCCGCCCGGCGCTGTGCCGAGGCAGGAAGTGCCGCTAGACCAAGCGCGGCAAAGAGGAGGGGAAGGGAATAAAGGCGAGACATAGGGACATTTTACCTGATCTTAACCCTTGACTAAAAAGCTTATTTTGCCTACAATACTAGCATCTCAAAACGAAGGGGGTGGTGGCATGCACAACAGTCATAGTCTCCGGGGGGGTCTCGCGGGCTGATTTTAGCTCGTGAGCTTGTCTCATGGGTCATGATGACTCCCAGAGGCGAGGCTTCCCCGACGTGAGCGGCCCGGCGGATTCGCAAGAATCCGCCGGGCCGCAACGCGTTTTAGCCGCCCATTTTCACAGGGCTTCCCATCGTGGGGGGGGGCATTGCCATCCCGCCGCCCATCTTTACCTCGCCGCCCATCGTGACCTCGCCACAGTCTGCGCCCATGCCATTGATTTTATGCACCGGGTTGTCTGCGTGATCGTCGGAGAGGGGCTTGGTGGTGCAGCACGAGGGATCTACTCCGGCGAGCATCATGCCCTGGCCCCGGCTCTCGTGGGTGCGAATGCTGGGTGGATCGAGCGGATCGCGTAGCTGGATCAGAAGCGTGGTACGGGCTTCGTTGCTGGCGTTGATGCCGCTGCCATGAATCGTGAGATACGAGAAAAAGAGCACATCGCCCGCCTCCGCAGGACATGGGGTCGCATCCTCGACAGGATACTGCTCGGGATCAAGGTGCCAGCCGCCTGCGGAGTCATGCGGAAGCATTCCGAGCCTATAGCTGCCGGGCACCACGCGGACACAGCCTTTTTCTAGCGGCGCATCATCGAAGTGCACAATGGCGGCGATCATGGAGTGGTTGGCGTGCGGAAAGAACGGCGCGTCTTGGTGCATCGGAAACGGGCTGCCCTTCTCTGGCGGCTTGATAAACATCTTGGTGTGGTGGAGCTGGACATTGGGGCCGATAATCTGCGCCGCCACTCCCGCAAGGCGCTCGTCCACGATCAGCCGTGCCAGACCCGCATCGTAGAACTGGACATCGTGACAGTGCTGGAGCGACGAGGTCTTCCCGCCCTCGACATAGTCCCGCGCCGCCCCCCACGTCGCATCGGAGCCTTTATTACTCTCCACGTAGAGCTGGTGCGCTAGGTCATGAAGCGCCTGACGGTGCCGCGCCATCTCGTCTTTATCAAAGAGTCCCTTCACGAGAATATAGCCATTCTCGCGATAAAAATTAAGTTGGTCATCCGTGAGCATGATTTGAGTATACAATAGATCATGCAATCTCCAAAACTCGCAGCCTTTCCCAAGGCTTTTATGGACGAGCTCTGCGTCCACAAGACCATGACCGTTTTCGACTGGATTACTCTTGCCTCAACTCTTGACATTGATGGCCTGGAGTTCTACGCGGGCTTCTGTGAGGGCGACAGTCCAAGCTGGCTTGCCTCAGTGCGCGAAGCACTGGCAGCAAAAAACCTCGCCATGCCCATGCTCTGCTGCTCCCCGGACTTCACCGCCGATGATATTGAAAGTGAACTCGAAAAAGAGCGTGGCTGGATCGCGCTCACGGCCGCATTGGGCGGGAGCTACTGCCGCGTGCTCTCCGGCCAGCGCCGCCCCGATCTGTCGCGGGAAGATGGCGTGAAGCGCGTGGTTGGGGCGATCTCCAGCCTCTTGCCCTTTGCAGAAGCGCACGGCGTCACGCTGATCATCGAGAACCACTACAAAGACAACTACTGGACACACCCTGAGTTTGCGCAAAAATCCGATGTTTTCTGTGAGATTGTCAATGCCATAGACTCCCCGTATTTTGGCGTCAACTACGACCCCTCCAACGCCTTCTTGGCAGGCGAAGACCCGCTAGATGTCCTCGCGCTCGTCAAGCACCGAGTGCTCACCATGCACGCCTCGGACCGCTACTTAACGTCCGGCACCATCGACGATCTGCGCAAAGAAGAAGACAGTGTCGGCTACGCCTCCCGCCTCGCCCACGGGGTCATCGGCGAGGGCCTCAACGACTATGATGCCATCTTCACCACACTCAAAGCCGCTGGGAGCACGCCGCGCTGGGTGAGTATCGAGGACGGCATGAACGGCATGGGGGATTTGGAAAAATCCGTCGCCTTCGTCCGCAAAAAACTCACCCAGCACTTCGGGTAGAATGTCACCATGAGACCGATTGTACAGATTTCCCTTGATATTGTAGACCTCGACGAGGCCCTTGAGACCGCACATCTCGCGATGCGGGCAGGCGTGGACTGGCTGGAGGCCGGAACCCCGATGCTGATGGCGCACGGGGCCAATGGCGTACGCGTGTTGCGCGAGGCCTTCCCCAGCGTCCCGATTGTCGCGGATCTGAAGATCATGGATGGTGGCTACCGTGAAGTGGAGATCGTCGCCAAAGTCGGCGCAACCCACGTGGTCGTGATGGAGCGAGCGCACCCGCACACGGTCAAAGAAGTTGTCCGAGCAGGCCGGGACTTTGGGGTGGAGGTGATGGGCGACAACATGATCTCCGAGAACCTGATCGACTCCGCTCGGCGCTTAGAAGACCTAGGCTGCGGCTACGTCATCCACCACATCGGCTTCGACGAGCGCCGTGGGATCGCGGCCAGCGGTGCGCGCATGCCCAGCCCGCTCGATCAGCTCCGCGAGGTCTGCGAGGCCGTGAGCATCCCCGTGCAAGCCGTCGGCGGTCTTTCCACCGATCAGGCCATCGCGTGCCCCAGCTACGGCGCGCCTCTTGTCGTGCTCGGAGCCCCGCTCACCGTGGACGACTACGCCTTCAAGAGCGCCAGCAACAACCTCGAAGAGATCGTCCGCCACATCTGCGAGCGCATCCACGCCCAAGGGAGCTGATATAGCCCCTGGTATTCGTTTCCGAAGGAGTATAAAATAGCCTCATGCTTACAATCACGGTGGATGGCGAACTTGAGGTACGGCTTCGAGCGAGGGCAAACCGTGCGGGACGTACGCCTGATAACTTTGCCCTTGCAGCTCTTGAACACAGCCTTGAAGATGACGACGACTGGTCAGCCCTTCAAAATGCCCTTGCTCAGCATGGAGGGAAGGGCATCCTTCCGGCACAACTACCTGATGACCCTAAGCAGGCACAATTACAGGGCTTAGGAGCTTTTGCGAGTGATCCGGAGTGGGATGAGTTTCTTGAGGCAATCGTGAGAGAGCGTGAGCGTGCCAACTCTTGTGAGTCCGAATGAGCCTCTATCTGCTGGACACTGATATAGTCTCTTTACTCTTCCGTTCCACAGATAAAACGACAGCACTCCATCGGCGCTTTGAAGAAACGTCCGCAACGGATCGCGTGATCAGTGCCATCACGGTTGAAGAAATGCTTCGTGGAGCACTGGCTGTCATCCGATCCGAAGAAACGCGCTCAGGGGGGACACAGGGCTACCAGCGCCTTGCACAGCTTGTCCCCTTTCTTGCAACCTTTCGCATCGCTTCTTTCACAGATGCCACACAGGAAATCTTTCGCGCCATGCCCGCATCACTGCGCCGTCTTGGTAGTGGCGACTGTAAAATTGCAGCTACCGCACTGCACTACAATTTGATTGTCATAACACGAAACCTTCGTCACTTCCAACAAATCCCTGGTGTAGTCTGCGAAGACTGGACAGAGGAGTAAGAACCATAGCTCCCCACGAAGCCCTCCAAGACTTGCAAGAGCGGATGCACCAAGACGGTTTCAGTACCGGTTGGCCGGAGCTGACGGAGCGTCTTTTCTTCACCCAAGTGGAGGGCTTCTGGTTTATCGACTACTTCGGTGAGGGGGAAGCGTATCTGGCAGAGCTCTTTCAGCTTCTCGCACGCCCAGAGCTCGCCGAGACACTTCGCTGGTTGAGCTTACGCAGTCCAGATGTGGGAGCAAATGGCACCCGTGAGTGGGACTTTACGCCGCTTCTAGAGGCCAAGGCACAATTTCCTTGTTTGCAGTCGCTCCAGATCGCACGAATGCCTCCGGAGAACCACAATCACTCTATTGTCGGTAAGGGCTACGAAGAGAGTGGCCAGCTTGGTGCGCTTCTAGATCGCATGCCCGCGCTCATTGAACTCTGGACTCCCTCGGCTCCCGATGCCACGTTCTGCGAGCGCGTTGGTCACCCGCTCCGGCTTCTGCACCTAGACTGTGGCTACGACCACCAGGACTTTATTGCCCACCTAGCCCAATCGCGTTGCTTTCCCCAGCTAAAGCATGTTGAGTTCAGCGACTACGCGCAGTTTTATATGCAGGACTGGCAAGCGAGCTGTGTGCCCTTTGAACACTACGAACTGCTTCTGAGTTCAGAAACTCTGCCTGCCTTTTCGCGCTTTTTCCTTCGTAGCGCACATCTTAGTGAAGCGCAGATAACCCACTTGAAAACACAGCGAGCGGGGCTTCACTTTACCTACCAAAACCCAAGGATTATCTAAATGACTCAAAAAATAGCACTGGTTACCGGCAGCGTCCGGGGCATTGGGAAAGTGATTGCCGAGCGGCTGGAGGCGAAGGGCTGGACGGTGGTTCGGCACGCACAGACGGCGACGGAGCTGGAGGGCTTGGCTGGGGTTGCGGGCGATCTCGCGGAGGCGAGCGTTCCTGAGGCGATTATCACGGAAGTGATCGAAAAGTACGGGCGGCTGGATGCGCTGGTGAACAATGCGGCGCTGACGACACGCTCCAACTTAGAGACTACCGATGTGGCGCTCTTTGATAGATTAATGGCGGTGAATCTTCGTGCTCCGCTGCTGCTGATTCAGGCGGCGCTCCCTCACTTCCGGGCACAGGGCGGGGGGAAAGTGGTCAATATTGGCTCGTCGAATGCCTACTGCGGCGAGCGAAATCTGCTGGCGTACTCGATGACCAAGGCCGGGCTGATGGTGCTGACGCGGAACTTAGGGGATGCGCACGGGGCCGAGGGCGTGCGGGTGAACCAGCTCAATCTGGGCTGGACAATCTCCGACAGTGAGTACGCACTGAAGATCTCCGAGGGACTGCCGCCCGACTGGCCCGAGCGGCTCCCCAAGTCCGTCGCGCCCTCGGGGGGCTTACAGACCCCCGAGGACGTTGCGGCGATGGTATCCTGGCTGCTCTCCGACGATGCCCCGCGTGTCAATGGCCAGGTCTGGGACTTTGAGCAGTACCCGCTGATCGGGCGCAATCCCCCCAAAGATGTCGCGACATAGGCTACTTGATGGCTTTGAGGGCGCTCTCCAGAACGGGGTCGCTGGTCTCCGTGGCCACGGCTTCGACGGTCACATCGGGCTTGAGAGGGTTCTTCTCCAGACGCATCCCGCCTGGCGAGACATAGTCCGAGAGGGGAACTTGCACCTCAAAGCCCTCGGTGTCGCGTAGGGGAACAAAGAACGAGACCAGCACCGCACCTGCTGAGGGCTTGCCCACCAGAACCGCACCACGTTGCTCTTTAAGAACCGCGCTGGAGATCTCCGAGGCGCTCGCGGAGCCTTTGTCGAGTAGGATCGCCAGCTTGCCCAGATACGGCGCTTGAGAGAGCTTGAAGGTCTTGCTGGTAGGGCCTGCCCACTTGGCAATCGCCACCATGTCCTTGCCATCGCCACCCACGGTCTGGATATAGCGCTCCGCCATCTGGCGGCCCACCTGGGTGCCAATCGGGGTGCCCACGGGCGTGAGAAGTGAGAGCAGGTGGTTGCAGTTGCTGACAAGCCCGCCGCCATTGCCGCGCAGGTCAATCACCAGAGACTTTGCCTTCTTGGCATTGACTTCCTCGATAAAGCCCGCGATCTGCTTGACATTATAGGTGCGGGCAAACGAGGGGATTCGCAGAACGGCAGTTGTCTTATCGGTCCAGGTCAGCGTGTTGGGCTGGTCGGTGGAGTAGGCTTTCTTGAGCACCATGTAGTTCTTGATAAGCCCGGTACTCTTGCGCTTGATGGTCAGAAGAGTGGTCTCGCGGTCGGAGGGAATCGGGTAGGTTGTTGGCTTCTCTATCCCCTCCACGGCGATAATCTCATCGCCCGCTTCCAGCCCGAGCTGTGCGGCAGGGCCTTTCGGGGCAAGGGCGGTGATCTTGAGGCCACTCTCACTCTTCTCCGTGCGCAGGCCAAAGTTCTGTGTCACCCCGGTGATACGGGCCTTGGCGCTCTGGGGAGAGAAGAGGCGGATGTGGCTGATTCCAAAGTCACGGAGGGCTTCATTGACCGTATTGACAAACGCGGGGACATCCTCGGACTTATCGAGCTCGCTGCGGCGCTTCTCTAAAAAAGCGGGCCACTGGGCAAAGTCTACACCAGGAACAAAGGCCTGGCGCTGAATGCTCGCCTGCATGGTCTGCAAGACTTTTGTCTTACTCTCGGGGGTAATAGCCTGTCCAAAGGTACTGGAGAGCGAGCCCAGCAAGATGCCAAGCGTGAGAAAAGAGCGAAATTTCATGGGTTTTTCTTACCTTTCAGAGCGGCTTCTACAAAAATAGGGGCCGCAAGCTCCGCCGAAGAGAGGAGCATGTAGTTTTTCGAGACGCGGTGAATCCGCCGCGCCAAGTCGGGGTCGAAGCAGCGTAGCACGAGCGGCATCGGGCGCTCACCACGCGTCTCCTCAATCAGGCTCTGTGCCGTGAGGCCAATCTCCAGGTTCAGAGCATCACTAGACGTTGCCGCAATCAGAGCCCGTGCTCGTCTTAGCCCTGCCTTCAGCAGCGCCTCTGGTCGTGTGGCATCTCCCAGTAAGATCGGGATGCGGGTGGCGAGATCGCGGAAGTAGGCATCGTCGGGTGTCATGTCCACTACCACCACTCGCAGGTTTCGTGCCCGAAGATCTCCCGCGATGGCATAGCCGACACTGCCGAGGCCGCAGATAATCACATGGTCTTTGTAGCGCCGCGCCATTTGTTCGGCGCGGGCCTGCTGCGCTGCCCCCGAGAGGATGTAGTTGGTGAGCAGCGACGAGAGCGTGGCCAGTAGTAAGAGCCCTCCAAACATGAGCAGCATCCCAAAGAGCTTCATGGCTGGAGCGGCATCATGGAGGTTGAAGTCGCCAAAGCCCACGGTCGTCAGGATCGTCACGGTGAAGTAGGCCGCGTCTAAGTAGCTGATACCGAGATTCTGATGGAAGATCAGCACGCCCCCCAGGAGGAGCAAGACGAGCAAGAACATTAGGAGCGACAGATCCGTGCGGGGTGCAGGCCGCAGCGTGAGCCGAGTGTTGCTTCTCGCGCGAGCAGGCAGGCGCTCGGGCGGCGGTGCGAGAGCCGCTTCGGCAAAGTGTGGCGCGGCGAGCAGGGGGGGGACGAGCACGTGTGTGATGTCAAAATCATGCTCCAGCCGATCCCCCAGGCGTGCATCCGAGTGGCGCATCACGAGACAGAGCTCTGGGTGCTGGCTTCGGACATCGAGGGCCGTCTCCAGGTTGATCAGATCGTCTGAGGTTGCCAGGATCAGCGCACGAGCACTCTCGAGTCGTCCTGCCTCACGCGTGTCCGGGAACCGAAAGTCTCCTGTGATGAGCTGCGCCCCGAGATCCAGTGCGGCGACTCGCCTGTCCTCTCGCGTCTCCGGGCTCGTGATGGCCACCACCGCGATTTTCTGCTCTCGCAGGAGCTGCACGATCCTAAGGCCAAAGCGCCCCAAGCCACAGACCACCACATGGTCGCTCAGCGCATCGGGAAAATCAGGGAGAAAATTCGTCGGCACACCGTATTATAGCCAGTCCTTTAAAGATAGTGAGCTTGGCATGGATTTTGTTATATCGCTAAAACATGATGACGGACACAAAACGTATTGCTTTTGGCTGGTATGGCACTCTTGTTCCTGAGGTGGGCGAGTTTAGCTGTGAGCGACCGCAAGGGACTGCCGCACTCGCTCTTAAGCAGGGCGTGCGTCGTGGGGCAGTGGAGCTGATGCGCGCTCTTCAGCGTGATGGCTGGGAGATCTGGATCTACACACTGGGGGCGCTAGCGAGCCACCAAATCCGCCTTTTCTTTGCCCTCAATGGAGTCAAGCTGGGGGGAGTCATCACCGGGCATGAGCATCAGAATGCCGTTCGGCTTGGGCGTGCTCCTCGAACCTCTATCAAGCACGCTCCCGCCTTTGATCTGGATCTTATCGTGGACGATAAAGACGTTACCGCGCAGGCAGGGCGACGCTATGGCTTTGATACCCTCAAGGTGACAAACTGCCACAAAGACTGGACTCTCTCCATCCGCGCGCACTGCCTCTCCTACTACCGTAACGACGCCGAGTACCCTCTGGCGGCGTAAGCCTACTCTCGGGTGATGGCCTCATCTAAGTTGAGGAGAATACTGGCGGTCATGGCGTAGGCGGCGAGCTCGCTCGGGTCGCACTTCGGGTCGGGCTTGCTCTCGCCCATTGCCAGCAACTTTTTCGCTTCCTCAGGTGTGGCTCTGTAGCGCGCGAGGCGCTTTTCGAGTCCCGCTCTATGGAGGGCAAGCTCTTGGACACTCGGGCGGCGAGAGAGGAGCTCACGGTAGACCCACGTGATGCGTGCATCGGGGGTGGTGCCACCCTCTAAGAGCATTCGCTGGCCGATCTGGCGTGCGGCTTCCACGAAAGTCACCTCGTTAAGGAGCGCTAGCGCCTGAAGCGGTGTGTTGGTGCGACTGCGTCTCACGCGGCACGTATCGCGGCCTGGCACATCAAAGAGCCCCATGGTCGGTGGACCCGCGCTACGCTTCCAGATTGTGTAGAGGCTGCGCCGGTAGAGGCCGTCGGGCGTTTTGTCGTTTTTATAGTTTCGCAGATTGCCGTAGACATTGAGCTCGTCCCAGAAGCCCTCGGGCTGGTAGGGGCGGACGCTACGCCCCCCGAGTTTCTCCACCAGCAATCCACTGGCGCAGAGTGCCTGATCGCGGATCACCTCGCCGGGCAGCCGCAGGCGCGTGGCGCGGGCAAAGAGCCGGTTCTCCGGGTCGCGCTTGAGCAGTGCGGGCGTTGTTTTCGAGCTCTGTCGGTAGGTCTGGCTCAGGACGATGGTCTTCTGGATCGCCTTCATGTCCCACTTGAGCCGAATGAACTCCGATGCCAGCCAGTCGAGAAGCTCCGGGTGGCTGGGGAACTCGGCGCGGATGCCAAAGTCCTCGGTGGTGGAGACAATGCCCACTCCGAAGAACTTCTCCCAGAGCCTATTCACAAAGACGCGGGCCGTGAGCGGGTTTTTCTCGCTGGCGATCCACTTGGCAAAGCCGAGGCGTGTGCTAACCTCCCCTTGGCCAAACGCGGCGGGCAGGCCGGGCTTGACTTCCTCGCCGAGCTGGTCGTACTGGCCGCGCTTGAGAACGTAGCACTTACGCGGCGTCTCCATCTCCGCCATCACCATCGTGGCGGGAATGGTCGCATCGTAGTCCGTCAGGGCCTTCTTAGCCACGGCGAGCTGCTGGTCTGCGCCCCGCGCGGCGCTATCCACATTGGCCCTAAACCAGGCCAGACGCTCGGGGGTTCCAGCGGGCGGGATTCCCTCCGACGAGGGTGTCTCTGAGTCGGTGAGGGCGACCTTGAAGCGGGCGAACTGGTGCTGGCCGTACTGCGAGCCAAAGCGCAGGGTGAGGGTCACGCTCTCGCCCGTAATTGGCTTATCGAGTGTGAAGGTCGCCGTGTGGGGCTTATCGGTCTGGCCGTAGATTCCCCAGCCGGTCGCGGGGTCGGTGTCAATCGCATCGCTGATCGGGTTGCCGTTCTGCGAGAAACCCGCGACCGCTTTGCTGGGATGTGCCGCGTTGAGAGTCACATCGGTCAGAACAAAGTTGCCATTGGACGAGCGTCCGACTTTCCCTTTCTCCGGGAAGACTTCGAGCCGAACGCCGCGCACCGGCTTGCCACCGGTGGGGAGCGTGAGCGTGTAGGTCTCGGTGTCGCCGTTCTTTCCCGTGGCAAAGAGCTGGTTGTCGGGGAGCACCATGAGGTTGGCGCTCTGGGCAGTCGCCTTGCTGGGGCGCACCCCGATCCACGATGTCACCGGGTACTTCGCCGCCGCGCCGCTCGCCTCCCACGCCGCCAGCAAGCCGGGTAGCTTAGCCTCTGCCGCCTTGACAATACTCTCTGCGCTCGCAACTTTCTCGCCCAGCTCCGCCAGCCGCTTTTGCTCGTCGGTGGTGGGAGCTTTGAGGGTGGGGGGCGTGTTGATATTGACCCCCTCGGTGCCCGCGCCGCTCTCGGGGACGTTGTTGAAGTAGGAAAAGAGCGAGTAGAACTCTTTTTGGCTGATGGGATCGTACTTGTGGTCGTGGCAGCGTGCGCACCCTACGGACATTCCCATCCAGACCGCCCCGACTGTTTCCAGGCGATCTATCACGCCCTCAACCCGCCACTCCTCGGCGATCAGGCCGCCCTCGGTGTTGATGCGGTGGTTGCGATTGAAGCCCGTCGCTAGCTTCTGGCTGACGGTCGCATTGGGGAGCATATCGCCGGCAAGCTGCTCGATCGTGAACTGGTCGAAGGGCATGTTCTTGTTGAACGCCTCGATCACCCAGTCCCGCCAGCGCCACTGGTAGCGCTCGTGGTCGTTCTGGAAGCCATTGGAGTCGGCGTAGCGCGCCATGTCCATCCACGAGATGGCCATCTTCTCCCCGTACCGTGGCGATGCCAGCAACCGATCCACGACTTTCTCGTAGGCGCGGGGCGACTTATCGGCCAGAAACGCCTCCACGTCTGCAACACTCGGCGGCAGCCCCGTTAAGTCCAGAGCCACCCGCCGGATCAGCGTCGCCTTATCCGCCTCCGGCGAGAGTGTCAGCCCCTCTTTGGCGAGGCGTGCGGAGATATAGCCATCTATCCCCCGCACTCTCCCTCCTCCCAGGATTGGGAGGAGGGCTGGGGAGGAGGGAAGTGGAGCGAACGCCCAGTGCTGCTGGTACTTGCCGCCTTGGCCGATCCAGCGCCGCAGAAGCGTCTTCTCGCCCTCTGTGAGCGTCTTGCCCGAGTCCGCCGGTGGCATCTGGAGTGCGCCCGTCGCCCCGATCCGATGCGTGAGCTTGCTGGCCAGAATATCCCCACCGACAATCGCCGCGTTGGGCAGATCGAGCCGCAGACCTGCCGCACGCTTGCTTTCGTCTTGGCCGTGGCAGGTAAAGCACTTGCCTGAGAGAATCGGACGAATATCGCGGTTGTAGTCCACGGGCGGCGCAGGCTTAGTTGCGCTCGGCTGCGCCAGCGCCAGCCCCGCCAAGGCCACAGACCCAAAAAACAGACTCCAGAGAGCTTTCATACCTCACAGTTCGGTAGGAAGAGACCAGTCTCCTGCCAAACAAACAAGTTTTCTCGAACCGCCTCGTCGCCCGTGCCCTCGCAGAGGAGCTATGCTCTCTATGGGATCGGGTTCGGCCACAGCTCCGCGGGAGGGTAAAAGTGCCCCGCCGCCGATGCTGCGATTAGCGATACACTGAAGGTATGAGCACAAGCATCATAGACGTCGTGGTTCTGGCGAGTGGGCTCAACCAGATCCCACTCTACGAGGGCTACGTCCCCGGCTACAAGGCACTGATTCCCTACCACGGGCGCGCCTCGATTCAGTACGTCCTCGATGCCCTCACCGCCGTGCCGCGCGTGGGGCGCATCTGTATCGAAGGGCCACAGGCGCAGCTCCAGCCCGAGCTCGCCGAGCGCCTGAGTGCCGACTCCCGCATCACGCTCGTCGAGGGCGGGGAGAGCTTTCTCGACAGCCTCGTCATTGGGCTGCGGCACTTTCAAGACGCGCCCGCCGTTCTCTTTATCGCCGCCGATATTCCCCTGGTCACCCCCGAGGCGATCCAGAGCTTTCTCACGGCTTGGGAGAGCGCGCCCACGACCTACCCGCAGAACCTCTTTCTCTCGGCGGTGCCCAAGAGCGCCTACACCGGCCCCTACGAGCACTTCACCAAGCCCTTCAATCACTACCGCGACATCACGCTCTGCCATGGCAATTTCTTTATCGCCGAGCCCGCGCTTCTGGAGCAGCCGGGCCTCAAGGAACGGATAGATCGCTTCTACGCGGGCCGCAAAAACGCTCTCACCACGACCCTGGCGCTGGGCTGGAAGATTGCACTGGCCTACCTGATCGAGGTCGAGGGGCTCCACCTGCTGACCCTGGAGCAGTTCGCCCACTTTGTCTCCAAAGAGCTAGGCTTTGGGGTCACGCCACTACTGGTCGGCTATCCCGAGATCACGATCGATGTGGACGAGCACGATGACTACGACTTTGTAAAAGAGAGAATCGAGGAGCGATGGCGCTTAAAGTCATGACCCTCAACCTGCTCTACGCCGGGGCGGTCAATCCGGCGGGCACGTGGCCCATGCGCCTGCCGCTGGTGCTGGACGTGCTGCGTGAGAGTGGGGCAGAGCTTATCGCTGTGCAGGAGGCGACCGCCCCTCAGCTTCGTGACCTAGAGCATGCCCTCCCTGAGTTCACGTTTATCACCGGCCCTGAGAGCGGTGAGACCCGCCTCCCGCGTGTGCTCCACCGTGCGACCCGCTTGTTGCACCGCGCCCGTGCCCGCCGCGCAGGCCACGACCACACCGCCACGGTGCATCTACATATCCCACGCGGCGAGCACTGCACCATTCTCTTTCGCACCGACAGCTTTGAGCTACTAGAGAGCAGTGCCTTCTGGGTCTCGCACAAGCCCGACTCCGAGGGAAGTGTCCTGCCTGGCTCCTGGCTGCCGCGCGTGGTCAACTGGGCACGCCTCCAGAAGCGCACCACCGGCCAGGTTGTCACGGTTTTCAATGCCCACCTGGACTTTCTGCCCTGGGCACCGCTCCGCTCCGCCCGTATCCTGCGCCGGATGCTCGACACCCACTGGGACAGCACGCTTCAGGTTCTCTTGGGAGATTTCAATGCGCAGCCGCGCTCGAAAGCCTACGCGCACTTAGGCGCAGAGCTTGCCCAGACTCCCCACCCGCCGCTCCGAGACGCCTGGGAGGAAGCCCTAGAGCGTAGTGGGCCGGAAGGCACCTACCACGGCGGCACGGGACGTGTCCGCTGGATGGGCCGCTTGGATCGCATTCTCTTCCGCCCGTCGCTGACCGTCAGCCGCGTCACCACGCTCACCCATCAGTCTGAGGGGAAGTTCCCCTCGGATCACTATCCCGTGCTGGCGGAGTTTGTGGAGGTCGGCGATGATTGAGCGCCTCGAAAAGCTGCCACCCCTGACCCAGCGTGTTCTCACGGCGCTCGTGGGCATGCCGATCTTAGTCGCGCTCTGTCTCTGGGGCGCACGGCCTTTTGTGATCTTCACCGTGGTTCTGGCGCTCATCGGGCGCACCGAGCTCCAGCGGGCCTACGCCCAGTGCGGCATCCGTCCCAACGCCTTGCTCTCGCTCCTTGGAGCGCTGGTGCCGGGAGCGGTTCTTCTCCTGCGGCCTCCCTTGGGCGGCGGAATGCCCGCCGCGCCGCTCTCGCTGCTACTGATCCTCGCCTGTGGCCTCGTGATCGCCAGCCTGCTGGAGACAGGAGTGGCCTCGCACCCCAAGGAGGAGATCCACACGGGCAGAAACCTCGCCTACGGCCTGCTGAGCGGGGCCTACGTCGCGCTCTTTGGCGGGATCGCGCTCCTGCGGCTGACGCTCTGGCACGGCCCCAAAGGACTCTGGCCGTCGCTGGATGGCGGAGCGGCGCTTGTCTTGCTCACCGCCGCCTGCACCATCGCGGGCGACAGCGGCGCATACTTTGTCGGGCGCTGGCTTGGGCACCACAAGCTCGCCGAGGGACTCTCGCCCAAGAAGACCACTGAGGGCCTTATCGGAGGCATGGTCGCCAGCCTGCTTATCGGGAGCGGCCTAGGTCAGCTCCTTCTTGGCTCCCCGATATTTGGCCTGATCGTCGGAGCACTGGCCGGGATTCTCGGGCCACTGGGGGATCTCTTCAAGTCCGCCCTCAAGCGCGAGATCGGCATCAAAGACTTTGGCGCTCTCCTCCCCGGCCACGGCGGCATCCTCGACCGCTTCGACAGCCTCCTCTTCACCGCCCCCATCGTCGCCCTCGTCGCCACAACTATCGGCCCGTAGAACGAGCCTTGTGTTTGACACGTCACGGTGGGCCGTGGTATCGTAGCCGCAATGCAAATGCGAAAGCTGGTTCAGTGGTGGTGGCGCACGGGGGCTTGCCCGGTGCGCGCTGTCTGCTAAACACGCCGACGCTGCACACGAAGAGAGGCAGGCTCCCGAGTTAAGACAACCGGGAGCCTG